>NZ_JBXAYH010000001.1:0-300000 GCF_056782195.1 Dellaglioa sp. CoH-55-MRSF-8 | reverse complement strand
CGTATTTGGACGCTTTATCCCATTAATTAGAACTTTTGTGCCACTTATTTCTGGTACTATTCAAATGAATTACAGACATTTTAGTATTTTCAACTTAATTGGCGTCTCACTTTGGGTAGCCATTGGAAGTGGCGTCGGTTACTACTTCGGCGCAATTCCATTTGTTAAGGATCATTTTTCTATTATTTTCCTTTCAATTGCCGGGATAGCATTACTTCCAGTGGTCTTAGCTGGGTTAGTACAACTTACGAAATTTTTACTTAGAAAAAAACTTGATGCTAAATTCTAGGATAAGCTTTTTAGAATAATCGTTTTCTTTAGCGTATAATGGGGCTATCACATAAACTTCAGGAGGTTCTCATGCCATTTACAGTCTATCTCGTTCGCCATGGTCAAACCATTTTCAATAAATATAATCGGATGCAAGGTTGGTCCGATTCACCACTTACAGAAAAAGGCATTAACGACGGCCACACTACTGGAAAAAAATTATCACAAATTCAGTTTGCTAATGCATACAGTAGTGATACAACCCGCGCAAATCGTACAGCTAACTACATTTTATCTGAAAATGAAAACTCTTCAGATTTAATTGTTACAACATCTGAGTTTCTTAGAGAGCAAGGCTATGGTTACTATGAAGGTGCCGATTCTTCTCAAGCTTGGTTTGTTGTTGGTAAGCCACATGGCGCTGCTAATTTCACTGAGATTTTGCAAAAATTTTCAATTGAAGAGGCACGTGACTTCTTCAAAGAAATCGATCCTTTCCATGATGCTGAAGACGATGCCGATTTTTGGGCACGTCGTAATAAAGGTTTTGATTTATTGCGTAAAGATGCTAAAGATGGCGATAACGTTTTAGTTGTCAGTCATGGGACAACAATCAGAAGTATCGTTTCTCATTTTGCACCCGAAATTGATATTACAATGAGCCCTAAAAACGGTAGTGTAACTAAGTTAATCGTTGATGACAATTCAGTTAAAGTTGAATATTTCAATCATCACGATGATGATAAAATCTAAATAAAAAAGGAGTAACCAATTTTTAAAATTGGTTACTCCTTTTAGTTTAAATTGATTTACGTTGTGTCTTGTAATCGATAACTTCTTTTTCAGATAAATTACCTAATTCTTGTAATTTATCTTCAATAATATTTAAAACAATATTACGATCAGCTTCATTTTCAACAAAATCGTATTTATCGCCATCAATAACTAAAAATTCAGAAACGTCATATTCTTTTTCCCAATCTTCATAATAGCGAAGTAATGTTTTATAGTATTCAACCAATGAGTGGTCAGTTTCAATTTGTTCATAATCACGGCCACGTTTTTGAATACGATTAACCATTGTTTCATAAGAAACTTTAATCATAACCATCAAATCGGGTGATTTTTTATGTGCAGCATAAGGTAACTCTTCAAGCATATTTTCTAATAAATCTTGATAGATGTTATATTCAACAGTTGTGGCATTACCCATTTCTGTATTCATCTTCATAAAAATAGCATCTTCATAAATTGAACGATCAAGAACATTATTATCTTCTTGCATTGCTGCTTTAATCATTCTGAAACGACGATTCAAAAAGAAAGTTTGTAATAAGTAAGCGTAGGGATTTGTTGCTTCCTTATCCCCTGCTTCACGTTTTTTTGCAGCGATTTCGTTACCTTTGTAAAATAAAGGTAATACCGGGTTATCTGTAACAGGTTCGTAAAAAGCCTCTACCCCAAGTTCTTCAGATAAAATTTTTGTCATACTAGATTTTCCTGAACCAATAATACCAGCCAACGTAATCAAAATAATAAACACTCCTTCTTGAATAGTTAATACAATTTATGCAGTTAAAACAATTAGATTTAGACTTGTAATTAATATCTCATTCGGTATCATCTTACTAGTAGTCATAAATAATCTCATATTTTAATTCTCCGTTTATTTAGTATACATTGGATTAAATAAAATAAAAGTCTTTTCTTTTTCTAAAATTAATGCATTAAGTGAGACTATTCATCAAAAACCAGACAGCTCTAAGTACCTTTTTTATTTACAAATTAAATATTTATTTATGAAAGGATTTCATATGTCATTTACCGTTTATATGGTTCGTCATGGCCAAACTTTTTTTAACTCTTTCCAGAGAATGCAAGGCTGGTGTGACTCTCCACTTACAGATAAGGGAATCAACGATGCCACCCATTCAGGAAAACTTTTACGCGATAAATCATTTAATGCCATTTATCGAAGTGACACAATGCGTACAAAAAAAACACTAAGCCATATTTTAAGTGAAACGAATGTTGAAGAAAATGCACAGTTAACACCAATTGAAACAGCACTTTTTAGAGAAGAATATTATGGCTCATTTGAAGGCCAAGATACTGCAGCTGTTATGCAAACAGTTGGTACACCTTTTAATTGTCAAACCTTCAATGATATTCTTGAAAAATATTCCATCGAAGACTCACGTGATTTCATAAAAAGTGCTGACCCTTTTAATTTAGCTGAAAATGACCAAGAATTTTGGAATCGCTATGATCATGCTTTTGATTTTTTACGCACTAACCAAAATAATAATGACAACGTTCTATTAGTTGGTCACGGGACAGCAATTAGAAGTATCGTTTCACGATACGCACCTAATATTGATATATCATCTAGTCCTAAAAATGGTAGCGTCACTAAATTAATCGTTCATCACGATACAATTGAAGTTAGCTATTATGGTAATTTTGGCGAACAACCCATCTAAATAAAGAGAGGTGAATACTCAGTTTTAAAAACTGAATATTCACCTCTTTTTTATTTTTTTAATACCATCCCTTTATATAAGGTAACTGTTACCCAATAATATCCCAAATAGAGAACTGCAAAAATAATAAATGGAATCGTTATATGTGAATATGGATCTGGAATTAATTCCTTGAACATTTGTAGTCCGAATAAAACGTGGATTACACCGACAATTCCAGGTAAGAAGAATAAGATGCCAATTTCGCGCCTAATTGATTTTTTCATTAGTCGTTGCTTAGCGCCTAATTGGTTCAATAAATCATATCGTTTTTTATCCGTTGCCGCACTAGACAATATTTTAAACATAAGAACACTTGCTAACATTGCCAACATCGCAACGCCTAAGAAGAATCCAATGAATTCTAATCCGCCATAAATGCCGTTAGCCAACTGATATACGACATACTTATTCATAAAATAAGATGAATTATCTAACTGATTTTTAGGTATTTCTTCGCTCAATGCTTTTAAGATTTCTTTATTATCTTTAAATGATGCTAACCTAACAGTATGGATACGTTGTGTCTTCGCCGAAACAGCTGAAAATGATGCGTCAGAGACAAGTACTGGATTTAACATATCAGGGGATTCCAATGTAGTTCTAACAGCATTTCCCCATAGATTATCCTCATTTTTAGCTGTCATTTTGGCAGGGTCAACTTTAATAAATTTACCGGTAGCCGTTCCCGTTTCCGTGAAATCAAGCGTGTACAATGGTGATTTCACAAAGTCAGATTTTTTAAAATAACGGACAGAACCAACTTTTTTTGCTTCATAAATGGACTCTTTTTTATCAGTCAATTGACTAAGTAATTTTTTCTCTTTTGTTGATGGATTTTGGACAACAACATCATATGGGGAAGTAGAAGTAGCTGTTTGATCAACCACACCAGAGAATCCCATCCCAACAGTTATTGCGCCTAATGCTAGTGCAAATAACATCGCAACCATTGTTAGAACCCGATTTAATGAACCTAATCGAAAGCTAAGTTGCCCTAATAAAAAGGTATTTAATTGCTTTTCAGAAAATCCCTTATTACGTTTTAATAATTGAACCAATCCACTAAATAATGAATTGAAAATTAAAAATGTCCCAATCAAAATTGTTACGACTGACCCAATAAATCCAGCCATTTGAAACAGTGCTAAATGACTTAATAAATAATAGCCACTTGCAATTAAACCTAATCCTAAGATACTTTGAATTAAGATATTATAAGATTTTAGCTTTTTACCTTGTGGTTGTTCTGCTTCATTTAATAATTTTAAGATAGGCGTTCTTAACAAGCTTTGTCGATTAAATATAGCAGCAATCATGAAAAGAATAACGAAGAAAAGCATTGTTATTAGGATTGCTGGGAAATAAAAAGCTTGAAAAGAATGCGGTGCAAGATCCATTTTATCTACTAAAAATTGGCTAACGCCATATGTCAGTCCAATACCAACTAAAATACCAACAGCTGTTGCAATTAAGCCAATAATTAAAGTTTCAGTGAAAATTAAGCGCCCAATCTTACGCTTTTTAGCGCCTAGCATCATGAACATCCCATAATCTCTTTGACGCATGCTCATTAAAAATGTATTCGCATAGATAATATAAAACAGTGTAATAATTGCAAGTAGTACAGAACCTACTTGGAAAATCATTGCTGCAAATTTTATCGTCGCATTTTGTTTAATAAATTCTTGATTAGTTGCTAATGCTTCAAACATGTAAAAGATTGCTGAAGCCATAATGAGTCCTGATAACAAGATTAGATAATCTTTAAAGCGACTCTTAATTCCAGTTAAGGATAATTTTAATAACATATTGTTTCCTCCCTTCTTAAAATTATTGTTCACTCTTAGCTAGTTCATTTAAAATTTCTTGATAAAACTCTGTTCGCGTATTCGTTCCTTGAATCAATTCTCGACCAATCTTACCATCTTTAATAAAGAGAATTCGTTGACAGTAACTCGCACTAACAGCGTCATGAGTCACCATCAAAATTGATACTTGATCATTTTTATTTAAACTTTCCATCGTTGATAGGAGTGACTTTGCACTTTTAGAATCCAAAGCACCTGTTGGTTCATCTGCTAATAAGATTGCAGGATTATGGACTAAAGCACGAGCTGCTGCAACTCGTTGCTTTTGGCCACCAGATAATTCAGTTGGAAATTGTCCAAGAACACTATCTATCCCCAGTGTTTTCGTTAATTTATCAATACGTTCTTGATATTTAGAAATAGACGCATTCTGTAATGATAGTGGCAATGTTATATTTTCAGCTGCCGTTAAGTTATCTAGCAGGTTAAAACTTTGGAAAATAAAGCCAATTTGTTGTGCTCTAAAATCTGATAGTTTATCGCCACGCATCATTGAGATATCCTGATTATTAATCTCAATTTGTCCTGAAGTCGGCTGGTCTAGTGTTGATAATAAGTTAAGTAATGTTGATTTACCTGATCCTGATGCCCCCATGATACCAATAAATTCACCCTGTTCGACAGAAAAATTAATCCCTTTTAAGGCTTCCGTTTTCTTCTCTTTATTCTTACCGTAGACTTTTTTAACATCTTTTGCGCTTACAACTATTTCTTTCATTTTATTAGTCCTCCATTTATATTTATCATTTTACTATATGTGTACTATTATACATAGTACACATTAAATAGCAATTTTTATTATCGTTAATTCTTAACTTAATTCTCATTAAAACGATTACATTTTATATTAATTTAATTTTTCATGGAAATTAATTAGTCAGTTCACTATACTTATAAATTGTTAGTTTAATTTACATAGTTATTTATCACGGGAGGTACTTATGGAAAACGAGAAAAAAACATTTATATCGTGGCCAGTTTTGGCATTAATGTCATTCGTAACAGTTATTGGCTTCGACGATATCGTCTATAACTTTCAAAATCAAGGTATGGGCGTTATTACATCTTGGATCATTTTATTGCTATTATATGTAATTCCCTATTCTTTAATGGTAGGACAATTAGGTTCCGTCTTTAATTCAGAAGGTGGCGGTTTAAGTTCATGGGTTCGCGGAACTCGTGGCGAAAAACTAGGTTACTTTACGGCATGGACTTATTGGGCTGCTTCGATTCCTTACGTTGTTGATACCGCTAATTCAGTCGTTGTTGGCTTTGGTTGGTTATTTAACGGAAGTAATGCACTCGAAGATAGTTTATCAACAGCTATGTTCGCGTTAATAACATTAGTAATCTTCGTTGGTTTCATTTTTGTTCAACGTTTCTTCAAAGGTTCATTAGAATTTTTAGGTCTTATTGGTGGTGGTACCATGTTCATCCTCACAATTTTATATGTTGTAATGGCATTTGGCTCATTATTAACACCTTCAGGTCGTATTGCAACAACAAATATGAGCTGGCACACACTAATTCCTAAATTTGATTTACATTATTTCACAACAATTGGTTTATTAATTTATGCGATTAATGGTGCAGAATTAATTGCGCCATTTGTCACAAAAATGAAAAAACCTAAAAAAGATTTCCCTAAAGCCATGATTATGTTAACCGTTATGACAATCTTCTTAACAGTTTTCGGCTCATTCGCACTTGGGATTTTCTTCAATGCCCATAACATTCCTAATGATTTTAAAATGAATGGTTCGTACTACGCATTCCTTCGTTTAGGAGATCAATTTCATATGGGTAGTTGGTTAATGTATGCCTTCGCTATTACTCAAATTGTGTACATGTGTGCTCTTCTAGCTGTTCTTCTTGACGCTATGACTCGCATGCTTATCTCTGACACAGGCGCTCGTTATATGCCTAAGAAATTACTTAAAGTTAACAAAGATGGTTTACCAATTAATGGGTACATTTTAACTTGTACTTTAAGTGCCTTCATTCTCTTCTTGGGTGTCTTCTTGCCAGATATGAATACAATCTTTAATTGGTTACTGAACTTGAATGGAATTATTTCACCAGGTGTCACTTGTTGGATTTTCTTCGCCTTCATGCAGATCCGTAAAAATAGTGCTAAATATCCATCAGAATATGTCTTCATTAAAAATGACAAATTAGCTTACGCTGTTGGTTTATGGTGCTTAGTTGTTACTGTTTTGGCAACAGTCTTTGGGATTATTCCTCAAGATGTCGAGATGGGTAGCTCACTATTCTACTACCAGTTAGCCATCAATATTATTAGTGTCGTTGTTCTTATCGGTCTTGGATTCATTATGCCAATGATTGCTGAACGTGAACGTAAAAGAGATGGTATTAAAGATTAAATTCAAAAACGCTATGACTACTTAATTAAAAGTAGTCATAGCGTTTTTGAATTTAATCTTTTATTATTATGCCATCTACACCTATTGACTCACAAATCGTTAAAAACCTCACATCTTCTAGATTTTCAAAATGAACGTGATAGTATTTAAACCACTCACGATATTCTTTATAGGTTGTTATAATTTGATTGGCCTCATTTTTATCATTTTTTAAATCATTGAATAGCGCTCTACGATCCTCATTAAATCCATAAAATGCTGTGTAAGTCGCAATACTTTCAAGAAACACATCAGAAATAATTTCCCAACTCATTTGATTCTCCGGAATATTTCTTTCCTCTAATAATAGCCTCACATCATACGGTAATGCGTTTACATTTTTTATTCCTTCACCTAAACTCATTCGATTACCCCCCGATAATTGCAATTAATATACCACACCCTTCTCATCGATAACAAGCACTTGGCTTGTTATCTATTTTAATTTTTTCTGCGTCTTATAAAAACAAAAAAAGCTTAACAATATTGTTAAGCTTGCCGTATATTTTAAGTTCGCATTTTAAGTTAAATTAATTTTATATTCTAACTTTTTTTTACTTAATTTCTTGTATGATAGCATTTCTTAATTATTACTTGCATATGCTTGTTGACCATCATACCATTCACAGACAGTTAGAAATCTTAATTTCGAAAAACAATTAACATTAGCCTGATATTTTTCGAACCAATTACGATAATACCGATATTGCTTAATTAACTGCGCGGCCTCTTCTGGATTTTGTTTCAATTCATCAAATAGCTGCTTTCTATCATCGTTAAATCCATAGAATTCAGTAAAATTAATTGTACTTTTAATAAATAAATCGAATAATACGGCTAAATCATTATCTTTTTCGCAGAGACGCCCCTCTTGAAAAAGTAATTGTACATCATACGGTAATTCTTTGTACGCTTCATTATATACTTCTGTATCATCTATCATGTTGGGTGCTCCCATTCTCCCCACCATATAAAACCCTTTGTTCCACATAACGTTTTAGTTGAACCTTTTATTCATTCCCAAATCAAAAAATAGTTATGTCGTTACCTAATTCTAATACATCTAGTATACATTATTTTATGCATAATTACCTAAAATTTTTATACTTCCTTTAATATATTTAAGATACTCATACAATTAATAGTTTACACCCTTTTTAAAATCAAAAAAGACCTTTTCAAAAATTCTTGAAAAGATCTTTCTGATTTATTATTCAGCTTCTTCTGCCAAAGTATTGGCAGCTCGTTCCTTATACATAGGGATTTCATCTTCACTTGCTAAAACAAAATGTTCTGGCGAAATTTCAACCATTCGACGTTTTTTACCATCTGCCTCAACTGACGAATCGTATGGTACTGGAATGCGATTACGTTCAAATTCAGGGTCAGGAACAGGAACGGCCGAGATTAAACTGGCTGTATAATCGTGTAAAGGATGTGTATATATTTCGTCTGCAGGAGCTATTTCTAATAACTTACCATAATGCATCACACCAATTCGATCACTGATATATTTAACCATTGATAAATCATGTGCAATAAACAAATATGTTAAGTTATGTTCAATTTGTAATTCCTTCAACAAATTAACAACCTGCGCTTGAATTGAAACATCTAATGCAGAAATAGGTTCATCTGCGATGATAAACTTAGGTTCTACAGCTAAAGCACGAGCAATACCAATACGTTGGCGTTGGCCACCTGAAAATTCATGGGGGTAGCGGCTAGAATGATCTTTATTCAATCCAACTGTTTCTAATAATTCTTCAACACGTTTCGCACGTGCTTCATCATTGGCAGCTAAATGGTGAATATCTATTCCTTCTGCCACAATATCTTTAACTTTCATTCGTGGATTTAGTGATGCATATGGATCTTGAAAAATCATTTGCATGTCACGGCGAAATTGTAATTTATCTTTTTTAGACTTAATTTTACGAATATCAACACCATCAAAATCAATTTTACCATCAGTTGGTTCATATAAATTGATGATACTACGACCTGTTGTTGTTTTACCAGACCCTGACTCGCCCACCAAGCCAAATGTCTCGCCTTCATAAATATCAAATGAAATATCATCGATAGCTTTCACTTCGTCTGGTTTGCCGACATTAAAATATTGTTTTAAATGACGGACTTTTAAAATTTTATTTTTCTTTTGTTCCACTATGTTCAGCTCCCCTTCCTTAGTTTTCTACCAAATTTTGATTCGCTTTAATTTTTGTTTCTTGTTGTTTTGCAAAAATTTTATACCGTCTTTGAATTTCAACTGGCGGCGTTACTTTAGGTGCATCTGGATGCAACAACCATGTAGCTGCTGCATGTGTTGGTGAAACATCGAAGAATGGTGGTTGTTGTTCTGTATCAATCTTCATAGCGTACTCATTCCGAGCGGCAAATGCATCCCCTTTTGGTGGATCCAATAAATCAGGAGGTGTACCTGGAATTGCGTACAGATGTTCACTATCAAGTGTTGGCATTGAATTCAATAAGCCCCAAGTATATGGATGTTGTGGGTTATAAAAGACCTCATCGACTGTCCCATATTCAACAATCCGACCTGCATACATAACCGCTACACGATTAGCCATACCAGCAACAACCCCTAGATCATGGGTAATGAAAATAATTGATGTTTCAATTTTTGCTTGTAATTCTTTCATTAATTCCAAAATCTGTGCTTGGATGGTTACATCTAAAGCTGTTGTTGGTTCATCAGCAATTAAAATTTCTGGATAACAAACTAATGAAATCGCAATAACAATTCGTTGGCGTTGACCACCAGAAAATTGATGTGGATAGTCCTTAAAGCGTTTTTTAGCATCTGTAATCCCAACTAACTTCAAAATTTCCAAGGCTTGCGCCATTGCTTTTTCTTTTTTTACATGTTTATGCTTCATTAATGGTTCAGCAATTTGTCTACCAATTCTCATAGTAGGATCTAAAGAAGTCATTGGGTCTTGGAAAATCATTGCGATATCTTTACCACGAATGTTTTCCATTTGTTTTTCTGATTTTTTAAGTAAATCTTCACCATGAAAAAGAATTTCTCCACCCATAACTTCTGCATTATTAGCTAATAATCCCATTAAACTTTTTGTTGTAACGGATTTACCGGAACCTGATTCACCAACGATTGCTAAAGTTTCACCTTTAGCCAGATGAAAACTAACATCACGTATGGCTTTAACATCTCCAGCATACGTATGAAAATTAATTTCTAGATTGTTAACTTCTAAAATATTTTCTGCCATTTTTCAACACCTACTCTTTCGTTTTTGGATCAAAGGCATCACGGAGTCCATCACCTAATAAGTTGAAGGCAACCATGATAATACATAAAACAATTGCTGGATACCACATTTGGTATGGTAAAAACTGGAAATTCTTTTGACCATCATTCAATAATGACCCAAGTGAAGCTTGAGGAGCACTAATCCCAATTCCGATGAAACTTAAGAAAGCTTCGAAGAAAATAGCACTAGGAATTGTAAACATTGTTTGAATAATAATCACACTCGATAAGTTAGGTAGTAAATGTTTCACTGCAATTTTTACGGGTGACTCGCCTAAAGTTCGAGCTGCAAGAATATATTCTTGATCTTTTAATTTCAACGTTTGTGCCCGAACTAATCGAGCCATCGTTGTCCAACCAGTCACTGCAATTGCTAAAATAATTGATGTTAAACCTGGTTTGAAAACCAATAACATTAAAACAATAACGACCAAGTTAGGTACCGATGAAATAATTTCGATGATTCGCTGCATGAATGTATCAACACGTCCGCCACGCCAACCGGACAAGATTCCATAAGCAACACCGACTCCTAAATCGACTAATGCAGCAACTAGTGCCACGATTAAGGAAATCTTAGTTCCATACATAATTCTTGATAACAAATCACGTCCAAAAACATCCGTTCCTAAAATAAAGTATTTATCTTTTGGAATACTATTTTGTTCATAAGCATCATACCAGCTACCTGATGATGTTTTTAACTTTCCATTTAATCCATCTATTGGTACACCAGGAATTTTAGGTGGTAAATTTGTATACTCAACATTTTGTTCTGTTGCACTATGTGGTGCTAAAATGGGGGATCCAAATGCCAAAATAAAAATTGCAACCAGGACCCAAAGTGAGATAAAAGCCCCTTTATTTTTCTTCAACCGACGCCAAGCATCCTGAACGAAAGTCAACGACGGTGCAGCAATTTTTTCATTATCAATAGCGTTATTTTTATCTAACGGTTCAAATGCATCTACTGGTAGGTCAATTTTATCTGCCATCGTTAATTTCTCCTTCCAGTTAATCGAATTCTTGGGTCAATAATACCGTAAATGATATCTGTTAATAAGATAACAACTACTAGTCCAGCTGAATAAAGCATTGTAACACCCATGATTGTGGGGAAATCATTTGTCAAAATTGATTTTACGAATTGTTCACCAATTCCAGGAATTGAGAATATATTTTCAACAACCATTGAACCAGTCATTAATGCAACCGTATAAGGGCCGATTAATGTTACTAAAGGAATTAAACTATTACGTAAAGCATGGTGGAATACAACGCCAAACTTTGTTAATCCTTTAGCCTTAGCCAGTTCAATGTAATCACTGCTTAGGACATCCACCATCTCGGTTCGAATGAACCTGGCCGTCTCCGCCAGTGGGCCAACCCCTAAAGCAATTGTCGGTAGAATCGTGTAACTGAATCCGCCCCAATCAGCAATTGGTAACCAGCCTAACTTTAATCCTACGTAATACTGTAATAAAACAGCTAAGACGAAAGAAGGAATTGAGATACCTAAGATTGATAAAATTGTTGAAGAAGTATCAATCCAAGTATTTTTGTTAATCGCACCAATGGCACCAATCACAATTCCAATAACTATTCCGAAGATGATAGCTTGTAATCCAAGTTGTCCGGATGGTCCAATACGGCTTGAAATTAGGTATGACACAGGTTGATTACTGTATTGGAATGACGTTCCTAAATCACCCTTAACTAATCCCACTAAGTAAATGAGATATTGTTGCCATACGGGTTTATTCAATCCATATTGTTCATTCATAATCTGTAATTGCTCAGTTGTCATTTTTTGCTGATTCGCATAAGGTGATCCAGGCATTAACTTCATTAAAAAGAAGGTAATGGTTGCGACTAAAAACAACGTCAGTAGCATATAAAAAATTCGTTTAACTAGGTATTTACCCATAATTCTGACCCTCACTTTTGCTTTATTATGTAATTAAAACAAGTCAGAATTAGCCGTGGTAGCTAACTCTCACTTGTTAAATTTTAACACGTTAATTAATTATTTAGTAACATAAGCATCTTTGAAATTGTAATTGATACCAGCTCCATTGTAGATAACACCTTTAACTGTTGATCTTAATAATTGAGCTTGAGCCATTTGGTAAAGAGGTGCAATTCCTTGATCTTTCATCAAGATTTTTTCAGCCTTAACTAAATCATCCCAACGTTTATCTGCATTACTTGCATCTGTTGTTTTTGAAGCTTTAATCAATGCATCATATTCACTATTTTTCCATTTACCTGCATTTTGTGAATTATCTGAAGTAAATAAATCTAAGAATGAGATTGGGTCTGAGAAATCAGCACCCCATGCTGTAACAACAATATCGAAATCACCACTAGTTGATTTTGCTAAACGTGATTTGAATGGGATATTTGTTAATGTTACATCCGCACCATCTAAGTTATCTTCAATCGCATTTTGTAAAAATTCATTTGTTTTCTTAGCTTTATCAGTATCATCACTTAGAAGTGAGAAACTAGCTTTTGTAACACCAACTTCTTTTAATCCTGCTTTCCATAATTCTTTTGCTTTTGCAATGTCTGTATTTGCAGTTGATTTAACGGTTGATTCTTTTGCAAAATCTTCGCCTGTTTTAGGATTTGAAGCAAGACCTGATGATACTAAACCTGTCGCAACAGTTGAGCCATCCCCTAAAATTTTATCAACAAATTGTTTTCTGTTGATAACTAATGAAATAGCTTGACGAATCTTTTGGTTATTAAATAATTTATTCTTTTGATTGTATTGTAAGTAGAACGTTGATGCTTGTTTACGTGTGATATAGTCTTTATCTGTTTTCAATGTTTTAGCTTGTTCAGCAGATAAATTCGTCATATCTAATTTTTGACTTTGGTATAAATTATAGCTTGTTGTATTATCTTTAGAAACTTGGAAATTCATTTGTGTTAGCTTAACTGCTTTTTTATCCCAATAAGTGTCATTTTTCTTTAGGTCCCAAGTTAAGTTAGTTCCTGTCCAATCATTTAATGTAAATGGACCATTGTAAACCATGTATTTGCTTTGTGTGCCATATTTAGAACCATACTTTTCAACAACTTTTTGATTTTGTGGATAGAACGTTGGGAAGCCCATCAATAATTTGAAATATGGTACTTTTTTATCAAGTGTTACAACTAATGTATGTTTGTCAGTTGCTTTGATTCCCAATGTTGATGGCGCCATCTTACCCGCGCTGATTGCATCATAATTTTTAATCCCTGAGAAGAGGTAACCATATTGTGAAGCTGTCTTAGGATTAACGGTCCGTTGCCATGAATAAACAAAATCTTTAGCCGTTACATCGTCTCCGTTGCTCCATTTTGAATCACGAAGTTTAAATGTATAAGTCATGCCATCTTTTGAAACGGTTGTTTTAGTTGCAAGTGCATTTGACACTTTACTGTTCTTACCAATTCTGTATAAACCTTCATTAGTATTGTTCAACATGTTAAAGCTAACTGTATCCGTTGCTGTCGATAAATCCATCGATGGTAATTCAGCTGTTTCAGACCAATTAATAACCTGTTTATCAGCGAGTTCTTTACTATCTGAAGATGAAGATTTAGATCCACACGCTGCCAAGACAATGACAGACAATGCTAGCACACCACTTAATTTCAAAACTGACTTTAACTTCATAATATGACCTCTCCTTTTTTATTTACCTTTTCTTAACGTAGGTTTATCTTACATTAGAAAAAGATTAAAATCAACATTAAACTCTAATTTAATTAAAAAGAGATTCAAGCGCCTTTAAAAAAGCCGTTTAACTATATAAAATATTCAACTCATAACATTTGCACGTTGTTAAAATGAGAGTTTGGCCATTTTTATTCATTAATTCTCATTTAATTCAGTTAACTTATTTTGATGTTCGAATATTTTTTTGAATAAATGTTATACTTAACCTATTAATTAAGTTCCACGAGGAGGTTCTCATGAAAGAAACTTATTCTACAGAAATACCAGTTATTGACGTTTTCATTGCTGGTATCGAAAAACAACGTGAAAATTTAGATTATACAATGTCTGAATTAGCTGCATTAGTCGAAGCTAACAACATGCATGCTGTTGAAGACATTCGTCAGAAATTAGATCGACCAACTGCTGCCCTTTACTTTGGTAAAGGTAAAGCTGAAGAATTCAAGACTGAAAGTGAAGCACAAGGTGTGAAAATTTTAGTTGTAAACGACGAATTATCACCAACTCAAATTCGTAACCTTGAAGCTGCATCAGGTATGGAAGTTATGGATCGTACAGGCCTGATTTTAGCTATTTTTGCTTCAAGAGCACAATCACGCGAAGCAAAACTCCAAGTTCAAATGGCTCAACTTCAATATCAGTTACCTCGTTTAAGAGGGATGCAAGATAAACTAGATCAACAATCTGGTGGTGGACTCGCTAACCGTGGTGCTGGCGAAACGAAGATTGAATTAGATCGTCGTGTGATTGAAAATCGGATTAACCACATTAAAAAAGATCTTGCTGAAATGGACAAAGAAGAATCTACTAGACGTAAACAACGTGATAAATCTGGTATTCCGACTGTTGCATTAGTTGGTTATACTAATTCAGGTAAATCAACGACAATGAACGGCTTGCTTCGTCTAATCGGACAAGATGATGACAAACAAGTTTTTGAAAAGAATATGTTGTTTGCTACATTAGATACAAGTGTCCGTAATATTCAATTTGAAGATAAAAAACAAATTTTATTGAGCGATACTGTTGGTTTTGTCAGCAAATTGCCTCACCAATTAGTAAAAGCTTTCCGTACAACCTTGGCTGAAGCTGCACAAGCTGATTTACTTATCCAAGTGATTGACGTGGCTGATAAACATGCTGAGGAAATGATTCAAACAACTGAAGATACATTAAAAGCTATTGGCGTCGAAAACATTCCGATGATTTATGCCTATAATAAAGCTGATTTAGCAAATATTGATTATCCTACTTTCTCAGATGATAAATTCACTTATAGTGCGCGTGATGAAAAATCACTTAATCAATTAGTAGATATCATTAAAAAGAATGTCTTTAAAGATAACGAAATTATGACTGTTCTTATCCCATTTGATAAAGGTCAACTTGTTGATTTAATCAATGAAAAGGCAACTATCTTAGAAACAGATTATGAAGAATCAGGTACAAAATTAAAGATTGATGCAACAAAAACTATTGCAACCCAATTGCAAGATTACATCGTTTAAAATAATTCTATAAAAAGAGTGCGTGAATCGGTCTGAAATAGCCGATTCACGCACTCTTTTTTGTCGTCATAATCATATCTAGTTTATTGCATGATTCCCGCTGTTATGCTAAAATGCAACTATTCATTTTAGAAAAGGAGGATTCAATTTTGGAAAAAAAACCAGCAGTTGGACTTAACAGATCGTTAGGTCTATGGTCAGCATTATCAATCGTAATCGGAACTGTTATTGGTTCTGGTATCTTCTTTAAACAAGCTTCGGTACTTGACTACACCGGCTCTACTACAAATGCCCTGCTCGCATGGCTATGTGGTGGTATCATAACCTTAACCGCTGGACTAACTGTTGCTGAAATTGGATCTCAAATTCCAGAAACCGGTGGATTATATATCTACATGGAAAAAATTTACGGTAAAATTTGGGGTTTCTTAGCTGGTTGGATGCAAGTTATCGTGTATGGACCAGCTATGATTGCTGCGTTAGGCGCGTACCTTGCTATTTTAATAGTAGATTTCTTTAGTATTCCAGCTGGTTATTCTCATTTAATCGCATTAATTGCAGTCATTTCTATTGGCTTCCTAAATATGCTATCAAATCGTTATGGTGCTTCATTCCAGATTATTACAACTATTTGTAAATTATTCCCTATTGCTGCTATTATTATTTTTGGTTTATTTTTTGGCAATGCAAATGCACTTGGCCAATCTGTTGCAACTGTCAGTCACTCTACAAATAATTTTGGTGTTGGTATACTAGCTACTTTATTTGCTTATGATGGTTGGATTCTGATTGCTAATATGGGTGATGAAATTAAAAATCCTAAAAAGACATTACCTAGAGCTATTGTTTTAGGAATTTCAATTGTTCTTCTTATTTATATTCTTGTTTCGTTCAGTATTATGCGTGTCATGCCTGCTAGTCAAATCCATCAACTAGGCGAAAATGCAACACCACAATTTGCTAAGATTGCCTTTGGCCAACTTGGTGGAAAAATTATGAATATCGGTGTCATTATTTCTATTCTTGGTTGTATGAACGGTAAAATCATGACATTCCCTCGAATTATGTGGGCAATGGGTAAGAACAAACAATTACCTTTCCATAAAGAAATATCTTATTTACATCCAAAATCACATTCACCTGTTATTGCAACATGTGTGGCTTTAAGTATTGCAGCGATTATGATTTTATTTTTTGATGCTGATCGCTTATCTGAAATTTGTATTTTTACAGTTTATTGCTTTTATGTTATGACTTTCGTCGGCCTCTTTATCTTACGCCGTCGGAATAAAGGAACAGATTTAAAACGTGTTTTCTCAGTTCCATTGTTCCCCATAACACCTATTGTTGCTATCTTAGGTGCAGCCTTCGTTTTAGTTAGCGAAGTTCAATCAGATATTGTAGGTGTTTTAATTTCATTTACAATTGTTGCACTTGGTATCCCGGTTTATTTATACGAAACACATAAAAATAAAGATCTATAATAAAAAATGTGTAATGACAGCTATTGTCATTACACATTTTTATTTTTAATTCATCATTTTCCGGGAAAAGGATTATTCACAAAAAGTTGTGTATAAAATTTAATTTCTTGCAAAGTCTGAGCAATTTTATTTTTTGTATAATCTGTTAACTTAGCATCGTTATTTAGTTGTCCATCTTCATTAAATGTTTGATCAACTATTCCCAATAATGTTGGCGTAGGCAACGTGATAAATCCTAATCGATTCAAAATAGGTACTAATTCAGCTGTTGCAAATTGTGCACCGCGCATGTTATCTGAGTAGCCCACAATCTTAACTGGTTTACGTTGCCCTTCAAAAGCCAAATAATCGATTGCATTTTTCAAAACGGCTGGAATAGCATGATTATATTCAGGCGTTAAGATAATAAAGCCATCTGCCGCAGCTACATCCGCTATCCATCGTGCTTCATTTTCAGGTAGTTGTCGATTTTCATTTTGCATAGGTGCCAATTTTTCGTGGAAGAAGGTTAACTGATAGTCACTTAATTTTAGAAATGAAAATTCAACATTATCCTGATTTTTTGCTACTCCTTCAATATACTTAATGACCCTTTTACCAATAGAATTCTCTCTTGAACTCCCTAGAATAACAGCAATTTTCACCATGACATCATCTTCTTTCTAATTTATTTTTCAATCAAACAAACCGTCATTTTATGCCGATTCTACTAACTAATAAAAATGGTTGCTAAAATCTATATAGATTTCAACAACCATTTTTATTTTATTGTCTACGCTAAGCGTCTTTCTAAGTATCTTGAAACCAATGATAGTGCATAACAAACGACGAAGTACATCACTGCTAAAGCGACGAACATTGGAATAACATAATTAGTATTTTGACCGTATACTAATTGTGCATGATACAGTAACTCTGGTAAAACAATGATAGTAGCCAATGACGTATCTTTAATTAATGAGATAAATTGACTAACCAATGGTGGAATCATTTTCTTTAAAGCTTGTGGTAAGACAATCACACGCAGACCTTGCCAATAAGTTAGACCATTTGCGCGAGCACCTTCCATTTGTCCGGGTTCAACAGCTTGAATACCACTTCGAATGATTTCAGCTAACATTGCTGATTCGAAAACGGTCATCGCTAACGTTGCTGACCAGAAAATTGATAACCGAATACCAACATTTGCTAAGCCAAAATAAACGAAAAATAAGATTAAAAGTAATGGTAAATTTCGAATTAAATCAATTATAAAACCAACTATAGCAGATAAACGTTTTACTTTAATATATCGTGTTAGGCCTAGAATAGCGCCAATTATAAAACTGAAAATAATTGAAATAACTGAAACTTCGATTGTTACTAATAATCCTTGTAGTAAGTAGCGAATATTTTCCCAACTATATGCTGCAATAAAATCTGACATATTTTTCTAGACCCCCTTTAACTTAATTTCTTTTCTAAATGTCTCATGTAATAACTTAATGGCATCGTGATAATTAAATATAACACCCCAACGATAATGTACGTGTTGATTGTATCAAATGTTGTTGATGCGATAATATCACCTTGGTACATTAAATCAAATCCAGCAACGAAGGCTAAAACTGAAGAGTTTTTTACCAAATTAATGAACTGATTACCCAAAGGTGGAATCACATATTTAAATGCCTGGGGTAAAATAATATGAAACATCGATTGCATGAATGTTAACCCGTTTGAGCGAGCACCTTCCATTTGTCCAGGATCAACAGCTCTAATCCCAGCACGAACTGTTTCTGCAATAAAGGCAGATGTGTAAATCGTTAGTCCGATTGTTCCAGCTGTAAATCCGTTGATATTCGTAACGTACATAGGTACCACAACGTAGAAAAACATTGCAACAACCAATAACGGAATATTTCTAAATATTTCAATATAGATACGTGCAATAATTTTTAAAATTCGATATGGCATTTCTTCCAAAATTGCAAAGAACGAACCTATAATTAAACTAAAAAATAATGCGAGTACACTTGAACACAATGTATAGCCAAGTCCTGTTAATAAGGCTTGCCAATGTTCTGTAAAAATCGTAATCATTGTTGACTCGCCTCCTTCACACTAAATCCTGGAATATCGCCAAACCATTTGTTTAATAATTTTTCATACGAGCCATCGGCACGCATTTCAGCTAAAGCCTTATTAACTTCATTCTTAAATTCACCTTGGCCTTTATCAATCGCAATTCCGTAAGGTTCATGCGTAAAAGTACCACCAACAACAGCAAAATCAGAATTCTCTTTAACCATCCCATATAAAATACCATTATCAGTTGTTAAAGCATCACCTTGACCAGATTTTAGTGCGGTTAATGCTTGCGCATAATCATCTAGTTCCAGCACTTCTGCTTTAGGTGCATACTTCTTCATGTTAATAACTGAAGTTGAACCCTTAACACCTAAAACAACCATACCGTCTTTATTCAAATCTTTTACGGATTTAATTGAGCTTGTTCTTTTAACTAAAATAGCTTGTCCGGCAGCAAAATAAGAGTTAGAAAAATCAACTTGTTTTTCACGATCTTTAGAAATGGACATCGTCGCAATAATTGCATCAATATTTCCATTTTTCAAAAGTGGAATTCTTGTTTTACTTGTTACCTGAACAAAATTAGCTTTACCATCTTTACCTAAGATTTTTTTTGTCACTGCCTTAGCAATATCAATATCAAATCCTTGGATTTCACCGGTTTTGATGTTCATTAAACCAAATAACTTCGTATCTGCTTTAACACCCCAGTTAATTGTTTTTGTTTCTTTAGCTGTTGTTGCAATGTTGGCTTTACTTTGCGCTCCACAGCCTGCAATAACTAATACCATAGCTATACTCATAAACAATAAGCTAATTTTTCTTAATTGTTTCATATTTTAATCCCCACTCTCACAGTCTTGAGCTCCTTAATGTTTAATAATTTTACTCAAGAATTTTTTTGCACGTTCTTCTTTTGGATTGTCGAAAAATTCTACTGTTGTATCATCCTCAAGAATTTGACCATCAGCCATGAAAATAACACGATCGGCTACTTCACGAGCAAAGCCCATTTCATGAGTTACAACAATCATTGTGATCCCATCATTTTTAGCGATATCTTTCATAACTTTTAAAACATCGTCAATTGTTTCAGGATCTAATGCAGAAGTTGGTTCATCAAATAATAGCGCCTTAGGTTTCATAGCTAGACTACGGGCAATGGCAATTCTTTGCGATTGTCCACCTGATAACATTCTAGGATATGATTGTGCTTTATCATCAAGTCCAACTGTTTTTAATAAATCCATTGCGATTTTTTTATTTTCAGCTTCATCCCGTTTTAAAACTAAACGTGGTGCAAGCATAATATTTTCTAAAACAGTTTTGTTTTCGTACAAGTTAAAATGTTGAAATACCATCCCAACATTTTTTCTGATTTTATCAATATTCGTTTTCTTATCTGCTAAATCAAAATTATCAACTAATAGTTGCCCCTCGTTAACTTGCTCTAAACCATTGATAGTTCTGATTAATGTACTTTTTCCAGAACCAGATGGCCCGATAATAACGACGACTTCGCCTGCTTCAACTTTTAAATTGATATTCTTCAATGCGTGAAATTTATCGTAATATTTCTCCACATTTTTAAATTCGATCATTGCCATACTCTCAATCCCCTTCTCTTAACTCTTTTATTCTTTTTTGTGATACTTTAATTATACTACCAAATGGATGTTTAATTGCAGTCTTTTTTAAATGTACCATATAATCACAAAAAAAGTGATAGCAATGTAGTTATTTGCTATCACTTTTTTACTAATTTTCTTTTTCTTTATAGGCAATTTGAACTTTAACGTGAAATTTATGTGATTCTTCAATAACTGATGATCGACCAGCAACCTTCTGATTACCACCATAAATAGTTGCTGTTGCTAAGTAAATATCATATTGTTCTTTAGCCGTTTCAATATCAGATAAACCAACATGGGTTAGGCGACCAATCAATTGTTTATCAATCTGATTCATTCCAGCGTAAACATTCATTTTTTCGTCTTCTATTTTTAATTCAAAAAATGGAAAAGCAACGGGCTGTGCTAACTCTGACACTGGTTTTCCTGTTTTCTGAATTTCTTTTATAATAGCATCATCTGACAATCCATCATAATCAAAATCTGAATACTTAACTTGCTTCATTTGATCAGCAATTTTTTGAATACTTACTTTTTCGTTTCTATTTGTCCTAAGTGTCGCTGGCATCAGCATTTTAGAATCAAATAGGCCATTCGTTTGAACATAACCTGGTTGCATTCGGCGACGTTTATCTCCTTCAATTTCTTCCTTAGGCGGTCCGCCCAACAATTTTTCAATTTTCGGTGAAGGATCAAATTTAGTTGTTTTATTTGTAAAATAATGAATAACATTTAAAACAATAAAATATAATAAAACAAAAAAAGCAAGAATAAACAAACTACCTCTAACATAATAACCATTTATGAAATATCGTGATGCGATATACAATAAATACCAATTACCAAGAAAGCCTAAAACAGTATAAATTCTATTTTTTAATTTTAAATTAACATTAATAAACCCTAAATAATGGTTTGCTAAATCTAGTAAACTAAACATTTATTTACCTCCTAATCCTTAGTCTGTATTTGTCGTTTCTGCACTGGCTTTGGCTTTGTCAGTCGTTACCGTTTTAGTATTCTTCACGCTACTACTTGTGCTTGTTGCCGAGCTAGCTTTATCCGCATTTGTATCAGTATCTGTACTTGTATCAGTTGTGTCATCGGTACTTGTTTCCGCGCTCTTATCATCCGTTGTATTATCGGCACTTGTACTTGCTGATTTGTTTGATGTTTCATCGGCAGCACTTGAACTACTAGACTCATCTTTTGAACTTTCTGATGAAGAGGACGAATCAGAAGAACTCGTCTCAGAAGATGAACTTACTTCTTTGGAACTCGAATTATCGTCTACTTTAGGTTTAGTTTCCGACGGTGATGAAGCTACTGAAGAAACTGTTGCTCCTTCGTTTGTATTCGTTGTTTTGTTAACAACAACGTTAGTTGCGCCCAATGCAAGTACGATAGAAACAATTGCAAAAGGTGTTATAAATGGTGGCGTTCTATATGCCATTAACTCTCACTCCAATTTTGTACTTTTTCCATTAAACCATTTGTTATTGAAGTTTATTCGAAGATAAACTTAATTTTTCGATAATTTTTTTTGGCATTCATCACAAATCCCATGTAATTCAAATTTATGTTCTTCTATTTTGTAACCTGGTAACTGTTTTACAAAATAATCTAGCGGACAGCTATCAAGTTCAACCACCTTACTACAAGAAGTACAAATAAAATGATGGTGATGTTTGTGACTAAAATCACATTGATATTTTACACAGGCTCGTTCACCATTCATCCGTTGCTCAACAAGACCCATTTCTTTAAATTCTTTGATATTTCGATAAATTGTATTATGACTCATCCCTGGATATTTATTTCTCATATAGTCATCCACAACTGTAACGTCAACATAAGCTTCCTCATACTGACTTAAATACGTTAATAAACTTTTTCTTTGTTTCGTAATTTTATATTTATTTTCTTTTAGTATATGCAATGCATCATCAATTAATTCAGTCAAAAGGCTTATCTCCATTTCTAAATAATAATGGTTACTCTTTAAGAAGAATACCATATCAACTAAAAAAAGCAATCACTCTTAACCTAATGATTGAATTAACTGATCAATCTGTTTCTTTGCGTCAACTAAATCGTCATTAATAATGACATGTGCTATACCTTCAAGATCTGCTGGAAGTTTCATGTCTCGTTTTGCTTCACCAGAATCTAAGCGTAAACTTCGATTTCGAATCGTATCTCCCCGTTTAATTAACCGATCTTGTAATATCTGATTATCCGATACAGACAAATATAAGACAACTGTTTCTTTTGGTAATTCTTTTGAATACGTGATGGCACCTGCCGTATCGAGTACAATTGTCGCATTTTTTGCCTCTGACCAAGCAGCATCTATCGCTTCTCTTGATGAACCATAGTAATGGCGATCATACTCAACATGTTCTAAATAATGAAAATTAAAAAAAGTTTCATCGGATTCAAAATAATAATCGCGACCATTTTTTTCATTAACTCTTGGTTGCCTAGTTGTGTGAGTAATCACCTTTTTGGCATCAAATTGCTTGGTTAGATAGTCTCTAATCGTCGTTTTACCTGTTCCCGGAGCACCCGTGATCACGAATATTCGTTTTTGCATTAAATCATCCCTTTATCGTTTTTAGACTTCTTCATATTATTTAAAAAATTTTTGGTTAATATAAAACAAATGACTTGCATTCATTTTATGTACGTACTATACTAAGCTTCTACTAAAGAAAGTAGAATGCGCTTTCATGGTAGTAAGATATAGAAATACGGAGGATACACACTTATGAAATTTGGAACATTTAGTAAAAACTGGTATACGATTTCTTTAGACACTGAAAAACAAATCTTTATTGCTAGTTCAAAAAATAATCCAGCCATTTCAGGTTCTGGGGTAACAATCGAAACAGCCGTTTCCAACTTATCAACAGAAATGAAATATGTTCAATCTGGACAATTTGTATAGAGGGTAAATGTGAGCTCACGCACATCAACCCTTTTTTATTTGGACTTTTTTACCGATTAAACCTTACCATCAATCGCTTAATGGGTACGTATAATAAACTAACAATGATAATTGTCGAGATTGAATTAACAACAGTTGCAGGTAAACTTAAAAACGCCTGAACAGCGGCGACATTAAAACTAACACCTTTAATCATTGCTTCACCAATCGAAACTAAATATGATGTTCCTATTTTACCAATTCCTGCCGTTGCAGCAATAATGATAATCCAATATTTACCATGATAATTTTTTAATCCTTTCGTAACAACCGTAATTAGTAATGCAATAACCACTACTTCTAGTACAGTAAAATATGACGTATCTGCATAACCATTCAAAATATCAAATAATCCCAGACCAATCGCTCCTGCAATTGTGCCATAACTAAACCCTAAAAAAATCACGGCCAATGCTGCTAGTGAATTACCGAAATGAATAAATGGTTTTCCCACCATAGCTGGGATTGGTATTCTAAAAACTGAGATACCTATATAAATAATTGCCGCAAATAATCCCGCTAAAATAATGCTTCTTAATCTTTCATTTCTCATTTTATTTTTCCATTCTATCGTTAATATCGGGTAAAATACTCATAAAATTAACCCCTAACCTTTGATCAAGTCCTTCATTATCAGAATTACTCATCGCTTTCCATGTTACTTCTACTGCAAATTCCAATGCTTCCCTTAGTGAATGACCATTCATTAACTCACCCACTACGCAGCTTGCTAGCAAGTCTCCTGTCCCAAAATAATGATTCTCACGTTGTTCTTTTAATACCCAACCTGATTCGCCTTCTTTTGTTAGAAAAACAACACCAATTTGATTTTTCTGGTTTGTAACTCCTGTAATTATAACCGCTTTTAAATTTAATTTCTTTAATAAACGTGTTAGTAACTTTTTAATTTCTGCCTCGCTAGGATTTTCCTGATAATTACAGTCTGCCAATAAGTAAGCCTCTGTTAAATTGGGTAAAATTAAATCTGCTTGCGTTAAACATAACATGCTTAATTCTTCTACATAGTCGTTTGTCAGTCCTGAATATAACGTGCCGTGATCAGCCATAACTGGATCAATAACGGTGAGTGCTTTATCATCAGATAACCTATCTAGTAGAATCCCCATCATTTTAATACTTTCTGCCGTCCCTAGATAGCCCAAATATGCGCCCGTAAATTGAACTGGAATAGTTGCCCAGTGTTCTTCAAAAGCTTTTATAAATGGTGAGATGTCTACCTTCATTGGTACTCCAAATCCACCTGTATGACTACTTAATAACATTGTTGGCAATATTGTCGTCCGTTGTTGATAACTAGCTAAAACAGGAACCGCAATCCCTAATGAAACACCACCAACACTAGATAAATCTTGTGCAATCAATAATTGTTTCATTATTCCACCTTCTTCATTTGAAGTTATTTAATTCATTATAAAATGAATACGCCAGAATAGCGATATTTAGTAACCATTTAAAAATAAAAAACTGTTGAAAAATTAGCACTAGGCTAGTTCCTCAACAGTTCAACTATTTCTTCAATTCAATTTTATTTTGTCGACCAATCGCATGTTTTAACATAAACGGTGCTACGATAGTTGAAATAATAATTACCATGATAACTGCCGAATAGTATTCCGTCGACAACAAGTGTGCGGTATACCCAATTTGGACAATAATCAAAGCCATTTCGCCACGAGAAATCATCCCCGCACCGATTACATATGCACTATTTAAATCAAATCCAAGTAACCTAGCACCTAATCCACCACCTAGTAATTTTGTGAGGACGGCCAAAATCGTTAAAATAACGATAAACCAAATATTTTTCATAAATCCATCAAATGACATGCTTAATCCAATACTCGTGAAAAACATTGGAATAAAGACTGCATAACCAATTGGTTCAATATTGGCATCAATTTCTTTTTTATACGGTGTTTGTGCCACTGCAATTCCTGCAAAAAAGGCACCAACAACAGCACTTAACCCCACTAAGTCAGCTAAGTAGGCCATACCTAGACAGATAACCAGTGACATAATCGTAATCGATGAGCCAACTAATAATCGTTCACTTAATCTCATCAAGAAAGGCGCCACCCACTTGAATAGGATTAAAATACCAATGAAGTAAACAAATTCTAATAAGAAGCCAATCCAAATGTTAGCTTGTGCGCTATCACCGGTACTTGTAATATTACCAAATACACTAACTAATACACTTAAAATAACAACAGCTAAGATATCATCCACAACGGCCGCACCTAGGATTGTTGCACCTTCTTTTGAATCTAATCGTTTTAATTCTTTCAAGACTTCGACGGAAATACTAACTGACGTTGCCGCAAAGATAACACCTAAAAATAAAGCCGATTCAAATCCAAAATTATAAATTCGACCAAAGTAATAGACAACTAAGATAGGGAAGACAACACCTAAAGTCGCAACTGATAAGGCCGGTTTTAAATACTTTTTAAGTAGATCTAAATCACTTTCTAATCCCGCCATAAACATTAAAATAATCACACCAATTTCTGCGAACATCGCAAATAAATGATCTGAATGGACCCAATTCAACATTGCTGGTCCAAGTAAAACACCAACTAATAATTGCCCGATAACACTAGGAACACCAATTCGTGTGCTGACATGACCCGCAATTGATGTTGCCACTAATACTAAACAAATCGTTCCTAAAAATGCCATTATTTCTCCTCTCACTTGTCACTATCTATATTAACCATAACATACATTAAAAATAAAAAGCAGCAAATTCCCTCTCGGAATTCACTGCTTATGATTCACTTAATTAAATTAAGCTTCTTCACTGTTAAAAATATATTTTGCTGCGAATGCTGCAATAGCACCACCAACTAATGGTGCAAGAATAAATACCCAAAGTTGTGAAAGTGCATCGCCACCGGCATAAAGTGCAGGTCCAATACTACGAGCAGGGTTAACTGAAACCCCTGTAAGTGGTAAACCAACAAAGATAAGTACTGTTAATGTTAAACCAATCACAAAGCCAGCAATATTACTGTTACCAAATTTTTCACTCGTAACCATCAAAATAATAAAGATGAATAAGAATGCGAATAAGGCTTCAACGAAAAATGCCATACCACCAGGAATTGTTGCATAACTATTTGAACCAAAACCATCAGCAACTTTTGATGTATCTGTCATTGATGAAATAATCATCTTAACCACGCTAGATGCTACAATCGCACCTAAGATTTGACTAACCCAGTAAGCAACCATATCAGTCAATGACATGCGCTTGTTGATGTACATTGCTAATGAAACAGCAGGATTGATGTGTGCACCTGAAACAGGTCCAATAGCATAAACCATCAATGTAATAGCTAAACCAAATGCAAGTGCAATAACAAGTGGGCTACCGTTACCTAACGTAACTGCCCCTGTACCAAATAATACCAAGAAAAATGTGCCGATAAATTCAGCAATATAATTTTTATAATTCAATTTTAAATCCCCCTATATTAGTATCTCTTAATTATACACATAACCATAAACTCATTTCAATTATTTTTTTATTTTTAATTTTTGAATTAAAACCCATGCTGTAATTGGAACCGCTAGAATAACACCTATAATAGAAAATAAAATCATTATTAATTCTGCAACAAAAATTTTATCATTTATAATATCTGCGAATGTAGCATGCGTCTGTACTAATAAAATAAATAGCGCTAAAAAGCCACCAAAGAAACCAAAAAATAGTGTATTAAACGTTGTTCCAATAATATGTTTACCAATACTAATACCAGCTGCGTATAACTTTTTTAAATCAATTGTTGGTGTTTGTTCAATAATCTCATTTAAGCCAGCCGAAATTGCAATCGCACCTTCAGCAATTGCGCCTAAAGTACTAAAAATAGCTGTTGAAATCGCTATTTGCATAAAATTAGCGCCTACTAATAACGAAAATGCTTCTATTTCTTCACTATCTTCTGCACCAAAACCTTGAACTGCAGCAAAATGTTCAACTGGAATAATCAAAAGAACGAGAATAACCAGAACAATTAACGAAGCATAAAAAGCAGTTTCAGTAACTTGCACATTATCATCACCAAGAAAAATCGTAATAGCTAAAATAATAATGCCATTAATTAGGGTCACTGCTACCGGCGGAAATCCTCCCGTAATTAAAATAATCGTAAAAAATAACATGATAAAATTAAAAAATAAGCTTAAAAATGAACGAACACCATTCATTCCTCCAACAATGACCATTAAGACAAATAAAATGGCACTTAACCAACCAATTGTAATCATAATGTGTCATCCCCTTTGATTAATCGACTTGCAAAAAAACTTGCGACAGGTATCGCAATGACAATCCCAATACCGCTGATTAATGTTTGGACAACTCCTAAAGCCATGGTCCATGAAAAAGTATAGCCAATTGTATTGGTCGTTCTAAAGTACAAAACGGCAAGTGGGAAAATGTCAGCAATAAAAATTAAGAATAAGACGTTAATTAATGGTCCCATAATCGATTGTCCAACCTCACGTCCAGATTTAAAAAGTTCTTTCGATGAAATAGTTGGTTGTTCTTTTTTTAATTGAAATAGTGTTGCAACGATATCTGTCGATTCATCCATGACAGCCCCTAGAGAACCTAGTAGTGTGGCAGCAAGGAATAGTTCCTTTGGCGCTTGCGTTGCATAAGATAGAGCTTCGTAATGCATCCCTTGATCATTTGTCAGTTTTAAAATAATGACACTAATGATTAACGATAAACTAGTTCCCGTCAAAGTTGCCAATAACGTGACCAGCATCTGTCGATTAAAGCCAATTACCAAACTCAAGGTCAGTACTGCAAATATTAGAGCAATACCTGCGAAAATCCAAAAGAAGTTCGTAATATTAACGAATATTTCAAATTTAATGGCTAAAAAGAAAATAATCATATTTAAGACGATACTTAATACAGCAATCATGCCACTAAACTGCATAAATCCTACCAGCATACTAACGGCAATCCAAATTAATATGGCCACGACGACATCTCGTTTGAACCCATCAATAATACCAGTTAATCCACTTTTATGAGGATTAATCGTTACAAATACTTGATCATTTTTCTGGTATTTTTGATCATTTGCGCGAGATGAAGAATATGTATTTGGTAGTCTTATTTTTTGCCCTTTATACTTACCATTCATCACAGTTCCAAATAATTTTTGTTTAGTCTGTGTATCTTTATTTTCAAATTCATCTGTTACTTTTTCAGTTTTTTCATCCTTAACCTGTGTTATTTTAACAATCGTATCTGAATACAGTGCTTGATCAAATTTAACACCTATTACGAGTATGCCACCGATAATAATCGTTAGAATTAAAATAATGTTCTTCTGAAGTAACTTTTTCATGGGTTCACACCTCATTTATTATTAATACACTTCCACCAGTTTAACATTTTACAACAAAAAAAGTCCGACCAAAGGCCAGACTTTAATCTATCTTATTTTAACTTTATAAAGCTTTGAAACAGCTAACTATTATCTACTTAATAGACATGTCACGATAAAATAATGTCGTTCCATATGGGTTAATGTGTAATCCGGATGCATCTGGGTTCAATAAGTAGGCCATTGCACCTTGGAAAACAGGTACTGTATAAGCATCTTCTTCGACCAATTGCTTTTCAGCATCAATCAAGCTATTCCAACGTTTCGTTGGATTTGTTGCAAATTCATTTTTAGACTGATCGATATCTTTTAAATATTGTGCATTTTTGTAATCGGTATTTAAATGATAAGCGCCACCATCATTAATAAAGTTAATTGGATCAGCATAATCTGGTGTCCATGTCCCATAAACGATATCAAATTGGTAAGCCGTTGTTGCTGCTAATCGCGATTTAATTGGAATATTACGTGCGTTAATTTTTAATCCAGGTAAGTTACTCTCTAACTGCGCTTGCAAGTATTCAATCACTTGTTTAGCTTCTGGCGTATCAGAACCCAATATTTCAATTGTTAAGTCCTTCTTACCGATCTCTTTAAGTCCTTTTTCCCATTCTGCTTTAGCTTCTTTTTTATTAAAAGCAAGCAAGTCTCCTGCTTCTTTACGGTAATCTTCCCCATTAATCGGATTTGACACAAATTTAGCTGGGACGATTCCATTTAATGCAGATGAACCATCATTAAGAATTTTGCTAGCTAATAATTTTTTATTAAATCCTAGCGCAATTGCTTTACGAATATGTTTATTACCAGTTGCCTCACGCTTAGTATTAAAACCTAAATAACCAATCATTGGTGTTTTACGTGTTGCGAACCCTTTTTCATTCTTATATTGTTTAACATAATCATTTGCTAACATTGAGAAATCAATCTTCCCTGTTTGATATAACTTGCCAGCAGTTGCACCATCTTTAACAACTTGAACGTCAACTTTAGCTAACTTAACTGATTTAGCGTTCCAATAACTGGTATTTTTAACATATGACCATTTGTTATTAGTTCCTTCCCAATCAGTTAATTTATAAGGACCATTCACAATCATATGTTGTGAATCCGTTGCATATTGACTACCTTGTTTTTTAACGTAAGCTTCATTTTGAGGTACAAATGGTGCACCCGTTAATACTTCTGGTAAATAGCTAATTGGTTGTGCCAGAGTAACTTCTAATGTTGTTTTATTCAGCGCTTTAACACCTAACTTATCAACGGCCATCTTGCCATTTCGGATAGCAAACCCATTTTTAATAATATCAATTCGTTGTGAATTAGGTGATGCTGTTTTAGGATTTGCTAGTTTTTGCCAAGCGTAAACAAAGTCATTTGCTGTAACAGGAGTCCCATTTGACCAGTTCTCAGCTCTTAATTTATAGGTGTAAACTGTTTTTGCTTTGTTAACCGTCACACTTTTTGCTGCAGCTAACACTGGTTTATTTTTTTGATTATACGTATACAATCCTTCATAAACGTTTTGTATTGCTTCAACACTAAATGTATCACTGTATTTAGTAGAATCTAAAGTGCCTAATTGATCAGTTACAGCCACTTTTAATATGTTATCGTCTTTCGTCGCTGTTTTTGAACAAGCAGCTAGCACCCCTATAAACATGATACTTAAAACTACCGCAATTTTCCTTCTCACTTTAGACACTCTCCTTTTTTAGTTACCTTAATGTGATTAACTTTACCTAGTTACTTATTTTTTGTCAATAAAGACGTATCATTTCAACCAACTTTACATTTAAGCTATACTTAACCCAGTGTCTTACTCAATTCTGAAAGGAAGTTTTTGACTTATGAAAAATAATCAATTTGCTAACTATACACCTACTTTTGAGACACAAATAAAAGAACTTAAAGCTATTAATTTGTATATAGCCTCCGAAACCAATCCTACACATTTATTTGAACAATTACTCAATAAAATTCTCATCGACTATCAAACAATCGGTGCGAAACAACAAAAAATGATGTCCTTATTAGCGACAGAATCCATTTCTGTTTATGAATTTTTTACTACAAAAAAGGAATTAACACCTGTTATCTTTTATAATGTTGCATTACAGTTACTAGAATTTGAAGTCGATGTCGATTTCAAAATTGATGACCCATTTACGGCAATGGCTAAAATTCAGTTACCTTCTATTGAAATTATTGAATCCGTTAATGATTTTTGGTCCGCATGGTATCTCTTACTGACAACACATACCAAAAATGGCCAAGTCTTCACAGATACACTAGCAAATAAAGGGTACTTTGTTTCATTTTATAAAGATGCGAAACCTTTATTTTTCAATGGAAAAGCGCAACCTGTTTTTGATACAACTAAACTGATTCGTGAAGTCGTCTACGTTGAAGCCCCATTAGATACTGACCAAGATGGTCAACGTGATTTATTAAAAACAGAAATTTTAAGACCACTAGTTACATCCGGACTAAAAGTACCTATTCTTTATACAGCAAGTCCTTACAATCAAGGCACAAATGATGATTCTGAATTAATGCGCAACGTTGATATCCCGCTTACCGAAAAACCAGTTACTGAATTAACTGAATCTGATATCACCTATAACTATCAGAAATCCAACTTACCCGAACCACGATCAATCCTCTCAGAATCAACAGAAACTGAGCAAACCTTTAGCCGTGAATCTTCGTATACATTCAACGATTACATGCTAGCTAGAGGATTTGCAATCGTCTATGCAGCTGGTATTGGTACTCGAGAATCAGATGGTATTCGTACTTGTGGGAGTGTTGAAGAAACGGTATCAACCGTCGCCATTATTGAATGGCTAACGGGACATCGGCAAGCATTCACAAATAAACTCGATAATCGATCAATTAAAGCCACTTGGAGTAATGGTAACGTTGCTATGACTGGTAAATCTTACCTTGGTACGCTTGCTACTGCAGCTGCAACAACTGGTGTATCCGGCTTAAAAACAATCATTTCTGAAGCCGCTATTTCAAGTTGGTATGATTATTATCGTGAAAATGGACTAGTCGTCGCGCCTGAAGCTTGCCAAGGTGAAGATGCAGATGTTTTAGCTGCGCTTTGTTTAAGTCGCCAAAAAGATGCCGCCGACTACGCTAATATTCAAGACTACTTTGACAAAGTTATGAATCGATTATCTATAGGACAAGACCGTGCATCTGGTAATTACAATAAATTTTGGGATGAACGTAATTATTTAAACCAAACTAAAAATATCAAAGCAAATATTGTTATGGTCCATGGTTTAAATGATTGGAACGTCAAACCTCGCCAAGTTGAACAACTTTGGCAAGCATTACGTCCTTTACCTATTGTTAAAAAATTATTCTTACACCAAGGTAAACATATCTATATCAATAACTTTCGCTCATTAGATTTCACTGATATGATGAATTTATGGTTATCAAATCAACTTTATAATATCGAAAATGGTGCTGAGACACTTATTCCCAATGTCACCATACAAGATAACCTAGAAGCTGAAACGTGGCACACTTATGATGATTGGGCAGACCCGGATTCTCCTACCCAATCCTATCATTTCCAACAAAATAAATTAACACAATCAGTCACATCAGATGCTCACCAATTTGCTACTTTCAAAGATAACTTACCAACTGACCTTTTTAACAACTACGTCAGAGATAATCATCTTTGGAATCAAGCTTTAGTTTCAACTAAAGAAACAGAAATGGCTAAAAATAGAATCCAATTAATCTCAGAACCATTAACAGAACCGCTGTTTATTTCCGGTTCTGCTCACATAAAATTGTCTGTTGCAGCACTACAAACAAAAGGGCTCATTAGTTGCATGCTTATCGATTATGGTGAAGAAAATAGACTCACCCCCGTGCCATCCATTCTCAAACGAAAATCTTTAGATATGGGATTTCATTGGCGTGAAGATGATTTGGTTGAATTTACTAAAAATCCCACAAAAACTCCTTGGAAAATGATTTCCAAAGGTCATATCAATTTACAAAATAGGACAAATCGTTATCAAAATGATTCTGTCCTTCCAGGAACTTTCAACACAGTAGATTTTGATTTACAACCAACTGCCTATCACATTAAGGAAGGTCATCAGATTGAATTAATCATTTACGCAACAGATTTTGGGATGACTTTACGAAATAACGATTCAGATAGTTATACTATTAACTTAGCTAATTCGCGTCTTAAAATTCCTTATCAATCTGTTAGTACAGTATCATTATTCTAAATAAAAAAGAAAATCATCAAAAAAATTATTGATGATTTTCTTTTTTTATTTATCAATATCTACGTATTAAGTAATGAGACAATTCGCACACAAAAATAACTTTAATAAATCCAACAATCAAAAATGGTAAAATACCTATTAAAAATGCTTGTTGCATCGAGGTTTGTTGGTAAACCATTAACCAGATTGCTCCTAAAACTAATTGCACACTAGCACCTAATAAATTCCCCATGTACAACTGCCAACGACCATTACCATACCATTTTAAAAACAGCCCCGTTAAGATAATATAGGCTAAAAAACCAAATAAATAACCACCTGTTGGTCCAATTAAAGAAAAAAGTCCCGAATGAAATCCAGCAAAAACTGGGATTCCTATTAATCCTAATAGGAGATAAATGCCCACCGCTTTTAATCCTTCTTGAACCGGTCTCAAACTCGATAATAATCCGATAAAAATGGTTTGTAACGTTAACGGGATTGGCCCCAATGGAATGGTTAACTGGGATAAAACACCCAAAACGGCTGCTAACTCTGCTGCTATAATTAATTGTTTTAACTGTTTATTTTGTCCCATTTGTTAAGCCTTCCACATTCACCTTTGTAATTTCACCAGCCATATAAGTCGTTATTTGCCCATTTTTATCTCTCAATACCAACTGTCCATCATCTTTAATTGTTTCAACTGTACCAATAATTTCTTGATGACCACTTTTTAAAGTAACTGTCTGTCCAATAACTAGTGACCGTTTACGATAATCATTCATGAAGTCACCATTTTGGTAATTCTGATAGATTTGGATAAATTGATTGGTAATTTCAGCAATCAACTCATTCCGTGTGACATTATTCGATTCATCAATTAATGAACCCACTTTATCTTGTAACTCTGGAGATAATTTTTTAAGGTCTGTTTTAAAATCTAGCCCAATCCCTATAACTAAGCTTGTCACTTGCTGCGTTTCAAAATCTGTGACAGCCTCCGTTAAAATCCCGCAGACTTTTTTATTTTGATAATAAATATCATTCACCCACTTTATTTGTGGTTGAATTTTCAATTTATTTTCTAAAGCATAACTAACCGCCATGGCAGTTGCTGTCGTTAGCTGACCAACATCTTTGATAGGTTGATCAATTCTCAATAAATAACTGATATAAATCCCAGTCTCTTCTGGTGATTCAAATGTTCGACCAAATCGACCATATCCTGCTGTTTGACTATTGGCCACTATTAACAGTGGACCCTGTATATCGGGCTGGCTTGAACGCTCTTTCGCCAATACATTGGTAGATGTCACTTCATCAAATAATTCAATTTGCATCATGTCAGTTGTTAAATAAGATTGAATTAGTTGTGCGTTCAACTGATTACCATCATTTAGACTATATCCTTTTTGTGGAATCGTCTTAATGTCAAAACCCTGCTCTTGTAAACTCTTAATAGCCATCCAAATAGCAGTTCTCGAAACGCCAAGTTTTTCAGCCAATAGTTCTCCCGAAATAATAGTATCTTGTTGTCCAGCTAATATTTTTAGAATACTGTCTTTAGTTTTCATTTTACACCGTTAACCTTTTAATTTTATTAGTTAACATAACTTTAAGCTAACTCACTAAAATATGCAACTAACACTCTTAAAAAAATACCATCCTCACTTTCATTCTGGTAAATAATCATAAAAGTGCTATGATTAATCTATTCTTAAGAAATTAGGTGGATTAATATGGCATACGGAACGAAAATTATTACGTTAGATAATGGTTATCATCTCTGGACTCATACTGAAGGACAAGGTGATATCCAACTACTTTGTCTACATGGTGGGCCTGGTGGTACACATGAATATTACGAAAATTTTGCTGAAAAATTAGCACCTCTTGGCGTTCAGGTTTCAATGTATGACCAACTCGGTTCATGGTATTCTGATCAACCAGATTTTACTAAACAAGAAAATGTTGATAAATTTCTTAATATTGATTACTTCATTGATGAAGTTGAAGAAGTCCGTATTAAATTAGGTTTAGATAACTTCTACCTAATTGGTCAATCATGGGGTGGTGCTCTTGTTCAAGAATACGCCTTAAAATATGGTGACCATTTAAAAGGTGCTATTATCTCAAGTATGACTGATGATATTAACGAATATTTAGCAAACGTTAATGCTATTCGTGCTAAAGAATTGGATGCTGATGCGCTTGCCTACATGCAAGAATGTGAAAAAAATAACGATCTTGATAATGACCGTTACCAAGGTTATGTCGATATTTTAAATGACGGCTATGTTGATCGTAAAAAGCCAGCCCAAATTTCTCATTTAGTAAGCACAATGGCTGAACCCGTTTATAATTACTTCCAAGGTAACAATGAATTCGTTGTGACTGGTAAATTAAAAGACTGGTCTACTCGTGACCGCATTAAAAATATTACTGTCCCAACATTAATCACATTTGGCGAACATGAAACAATGCCTTTAGCAACAGCTAAAAGAATGTCAGAAACAATTCCACATGCTCGTCTTGAAACAACTCCTGAGGGTGGTCATCATCATATGATCGATAACGCTCCTGTTTACTTTGATCATTTAAGTACCTTCTTATCAGATGTTGAAAACGACAATTTTAAAGATTAAATTAAAAAATACCACCATTGATAACTACTATCAACGGTGGTATTTTTTTATCTCTTAATCGTGTAACATCATTGCATTAATTGCAACAACAATTGTACTTAACGACATCACAACTGCACCCACTAATGGACTTAAAATAAAGCCAATTGGTGCTAAAACGCCGGCAGCCAATGGTAATGCAATAATATTATAACCTGCACCCCACCAAAGATTTTGAATCATTTTCAATCTTGTGTTTCGACTTAATTTCAAAAATTTTATGATATCCATCGGATTACTTTTAACTAATATAACGTCTGCAGAGTCGACAGCAACATCCGTACCTGAACCAATTGCCATCCCTATTGTTGCACTTGCTAAACTAGGCGCATCATTAATACCGTCACCAACCATGATAACGTTATGTCCTTCGCCCTCTAACTGACTAACAATTTTAGCCTTATCTTCAGGCATTAAGTTAGCACGAACATCTACAATACCTAGTTTTGCACCAACTTTATCAGCAGCTTGTTGATTATCACCAGTTAACATAATCACTTTGATATTCATTTTTTCTAATTTTTCGACTAAACCAAATGATTCTGGTTTAATTTGATCCCCTTGAGCAACATACCCAATCACTTTTTCATTTTGAATTAAATAACTAATTGAATCTCCTTCGTTGTCAGAAGCCATTTCATCCGTTAATAACTGTTGTTTATTAACATAAGCTTCAGAAACAATTTTGAATGCATCATCGTTAATATGTCCTTCTAATCCAACACCATTAATTTGTTGTGTTTCACTTGCAGTTGGAATCTCAATTTTTAAATCTTCTGCTTTTTGAATGATTCCTTTACCCAAAGGATGTGTCGATCCACGTTCTAACGACGCCATCAATCCGATAATTTCTGATTCAGAAAACTGATCAGTAAATGTTTTATATCCGGTTACCACGAAATGACCTTCAGTTAAAGTTCCTGTTTTATCAACAAGTAATGTGTCAATTGTGTGTGCAACTTCTAGCGCATTTCTATTTTTGATTAATAAGCCATTTTTAGCTGATAAAGAAGTACTTCTCGCAACAACTAATGGAATGGCTAAACCTAAAGCATGTGGACAAGCAATCACTAGAACAGTTACAAGAATTGATAATGCCTGACTAAATGTCCCTGTAATTAACCATACAATGAATGCTAAAATACCAACAGTCATGGCAGCATAAAATAAATATCCCGCAACTTTATCAGCTAACGTTTCCGTATCTGATTTTTCTGACTGCGCTTTTGTGACTAATTTAACAACTTGAGCTAAGTAACCTGTTTCACCAGTTCCCGTTACAGTCATTTGGATTTCTCCATTACCATTAACTGATCCACCAACGACTTCATCATCTACTACTTTTTCAACTTGTTTCGATTCACCAGTTATCATAGCTTCATCGACGCTTGTTTTACCAGAAATAATTGTTCCATCAGCTGGAATCGTTTCATTTCCTTTAACTAACAGAATATCTCCAACATGAACATTTGTTAAATCAACATCTTCAATTTTTTTATTTTCTCTAACGATATGTGCTTGTTTAGGTAAGAGTTGTGCTAATTTTTGAACAGCATCTCCTGCTGACATAACAGCGTTCATTTCAATCCAATGACCTAACAACATAATGACAATTAACGTTGCTAACTCCCAGAAGAAATCCATAACATGATGACTTGGATCTACAAGATTATTCATCACAACAGCATATAAGCTATACAAGTATGCCACACTAATACCCATTGCGATTAAGGTCATCATTGCTGGCTTTTTATCTGCAAGCTCCATCTTTGCACTATCTAAAAATGTTTTACCGCCATAGAAAAATAATCCAGTACCAATAAGTGCTACAACCCAATCAGATCCAGGGAAAGTAAACTGTAAGGGTAAGTTAATCCCCATCATAGGTGTCATTAAAACAATAGGAATTGCTAAAACTAAAGAAATCCAGAATTTCAATTTTAGATTTCCCATATGCATCATGTGCCCACCCATGTTCATTTGATCGTGGTCCATTCCTTCCATATCCATGTGATCCATACTCATGTGGTCCATATTTTTCATATCCTTATGATTCATATTCATGTGATCCATTTCTTTCATATCTTTGTGATCCATTTATACCGCCTCCATTAATTTATATTTTTAGTTTACACTTGTAAACTTAGATAGTCAAATAATTTATCTGTTACAAAAAAAATGTCAAAGAGATAAATATCCCTTTGACATTTTTATATAATCACATAAACATTTTAGTTAATTTACAATTCTATGCATCTTTACCAATTGTTTTACGACGGTTAACTTCTTTTTCAGCAAGTACATCGGAATCTTTAAATCCAAAGACCCAAGTACAACCAAATGCTACGATTATTGTAACAATTGATGCAATCCAAAAGTTAATTTCGTTACTCATTCCTCCACCAAACTTTAAAGGTGTAAAGAATGAAGGGAATCCGATTAATGAACCAGTAAATCCGTACATATTAACGTTTAATAGTCCGGCTACTAATCCACCAACTGCACCACCAATATTAGCTGCTAAGAAGACACGCCCATATTTTAAGGTAATCCCATAAATAGCTGGTTCTGTAATACCACTGAATGCTGCAATAACTGCACCACCAGATAATTCTTTAATGTTAGCCATTTTTGATTTAATCATAACTGCCATTACAGCAGCACCTTGAGCTACCATTGTAATTGAAACAATTGCATTTAAGTAGCTGTAGCCTTTTGAAGCAATATCGTTTGCGATTAAAGGAACAACTGCCCAATGTAAACCAAAGATAACTAAACATTGATATAATCCACCAATAACAAAACCTGCAATTGGGTAGTTTGCTGTTAAAATTGTGTTTAAAATAATAGAAATACCTGTACTAATTAACGTAATAATAGGTCCAACAATAATGATAATAGCGGCCGAAACGATCATAACTTCTAACAATGGTACAAAAATCATTCGTAAAACTTGTGGAATAACTTTTTTGAGTCCTTTTTCAACATAATGTGCTAACCATGCTCCAGCAATAATTGGGAAAATACTGTAAGTATAGTTAACCATATGAATTGGAATCCCAAATAAGTTAGTATTTAATGACATCCCCAAAAGTTGTCCAAACACTTTTGTTCCTGTTGCAATACCAAAAAGTGAAGGATATACCAAGACACCACCAACAATAGCCATAATAATTGGATCAGATTTTAACTTCTGTGCAGCTGTGAATCCAACAATAATAGGTAAGAAATAGAATGCTGAATCTCCCATGGCTGATAAGAAAATGTAAGTCTGTGATGTGGCTTCTGTCCAACGAAAATCGACAGCCATTTGAAGTAATCCTTTTAAAATACCACTAGCAGCCAATAATCCAATTACTGGCATCATAGAACCTGTGATAACACCAATCAAAGTATTAAATCCAGCATTCAATTTTCCACGGAATGTTGTTGGTTTTTCCTCAGCTGGTGCATCATCGGCAGCATCGACCTCGCCACCTGCGTATGATGTTCCTAATTGTGCAATAACTGCATCATAGACATCAGTAACAGCTGGTCCAATAACAACTTGATATTGTCCAACAGCATGACGAACATCAATTACACCTGTTAAATTTTTAATCACTTCATCGTCTGCTTTACTTTCATCAACTAAGTAAAATCGTAACCGCGTAATACAATGGATTAAACTCTTAATATTCTCTTTACCACCGACTTGTTTGATAATGTCTGTAGCTAATTGTGTGTAATCTTTTGCCATAACTATTCCTCCCCTTTTGCAGTACCAGATCCCACTTCCGTGCCACCTTCAAAAGGTTGTGGTTCCGATAATGTTAATTTGTCTAATTTATCTTGTGTATTTGTAATTACTACCATTAAAACATTGTCTAATTGTGCTTCAGAAACTTGTGTTAAATCCATAGTCCCAAGTAATTCACCACCATGAACACGAGCACCTTTTTTAATATTAATATCAAATGGTGCACCTTTTAAATCAACCGTATCAACACCCATGTGTAATAAAATTTCAAGTCCATTATCCATCGTGAATCCGATAGCATGTTTTGTTGATGCAACCAATGTTATAGTTCCAGATACTGGACTATAAATTTCCCCTGCGGTTGGTTTAAATCCGAAGCCATCACCCATTAATTTTTGAGCAAAAACAGAATCGCTCACATTTTCTAAATCAATTAACTCCCCAGTTGCTGGTGCGTAAAACTTATCATCATTTACCTTTTGTTTTCTTTTAAAAATCGACATTGTTCTCTCCCCCATTTTTTTTAATTTATTTAACTAGATTCGCTTACAGCGATTAAGCGTTTTCAAGTTATCCTTATAATAAACCTGTCTATACAGGATGTCAACGCTTTCTTTTCTTTTAAATTAACATTTATATATACTTGTATAGACTAGAATGTTTATGTTAAAATAACCTTATCATTGGAGGTGACTATTATGACGAACCAAAATAAACATTTAGGTATTTATCAAGATCTTGTCACTAAAATCACACATAATATTTACGCATCAGGAACATTCCTACCTAGTGAAATTCAATTGAGCCATTTATACGGTACTTCTCGCGAAACAATTCGAAAGGCTCTCCAAAATTTACTAACCAATGGCTATATTCAAAAAATTCGAGGCAAAGGATCGCTTGTTTTAGATATTCAACGATTCGCTTTTCCCGTCTCAGGTATTACTTCATATGAGGAACTGAATAAGTCTCTTCAAATGAATTCGGAAACACAAGTTAGACAGTTACTTGTCACAACTATTCCTATAGAGAGTTTTGCACCTAAGTCTGTTGTTGGCGATAAAGCGACATTTATTGAACGTCTACGACTTGTTAAAAATGAACCCAGTGTTATTGATCGTGACTACATACTTTCAGATATCGTACCTGAGATACCTTTAGCAGTTGCCCAAAATTCGCTTTATGATTATTTTGAAAATAAATTAGGCTTAGAAATCAGTTATGCTATTAAAAAAATTACAGTTGAACCAGCAGATACAACTATCCAAAAATTATTAAACATTCCAAAAACAGAATCTGTTGTTGTCATAAGAAGTGAAACCTATTTACAAGATAGTCGTTTATTTCAGATTACCGAAGCTATTCACCGCTCAGATCGTTTTAGTTTTGTTGATTTTGCACGACGGACGAAGAAAATATAACTAATAGGAGAATAACGATGACATTTGAAGATAAAATTATTTATCAAATTTACCCAAAATCATTTTATGATAGTAACAATGATGGCCTGGGCGATTTACAAGGGATTATCGCTAAAATACCTTATTTAAAACAACTCAATATTGATATGATTTGGTTTAATCCTTTTTTCATATCACCACAAAATGATAATGGCTATGATATCTCAGATTATTATCATATTGATCCTAAGTTTGGTACTATGGCTGATTTTGATGAACTTGTTACCAAGCTAAAATCTGTAGGCATCGATGTCATGATGGATATGGTTTTTAACCATACATCAACTGAACATGAATGGTTCCAAAAAGCGCTAAAAGGTGATCCAAAATATATGGCTTACTATTATATTCGTGGAGCAAAACCAGATAGCTCGCTTCCAACTAATTGGGATTCTAAATTTGGTGGTCCTGCATGGGAAGCTTTCGGAAATACGGGTAAGTACTACCTTCATCTCTACGACCCAACTCAAGCAGACTTAGATTGGCATAATCCAGCAGTTCGAAAAGAAATGGCCAAGATTGTTAATTTTTGGCGCAACAAAGGTGTTAAAGGTTTCCGATTCGACGTTATCAATGTCATCGGTAAAGATGTCAATTTACTTGATGCACCTTATGGTACTGATAGTAGACTTATGTATACAGATAAAAAAATAGTTCATCAATATCTACAAGAACTTAACGAATCTAGTTTTGGTCAAGACCCTGATGCTGTGACCGTTGGTGAAATGTCTTCTACTTCAATCGATAATTGTATTGAATACACGTTAGGCAAAAACAACGAGTTATCAATGGTCTTTACCTTCCACCATTTAAAAGTTGACTATACCCATGGAAATAAATGGACGACGATGCCTTTTGACTTTATGAGTTTAAAAAACATTCTAAATGATTGGCAATTAGGTATGACAGCTGGTCATGGTTGGAACGCTTTATTTTGGAATAATCATGATCAGCCTCGTGCTATTAATCGTTTTGGTGATCCCGTCCATTTTCGTGAAAAATCTGCCGAAATGCTAGCGACAACTATTCATTTATTACGTGGAACGCCTTTTATTTATATGGGAGAAGAAATTGGGATGAGCGATCCTCAATATCAGCATTTATCTGATTATAATGATATTGAAACCAAAAACATTTACCCAACATTATTAGCGAAAGGACTCAGTGAAACTGAAGCCTTAGACATTATTCAAGCAAAATCTCGTGATAATAGTCGTACTCCCATGCAATGGAATAACTCTGAGTATGCAGGGTTCTCAGCTGAAAAACCATGGTTGATGCCAATGAATCAGTCTATCGTCAACGTTCAAAATGAATTAGTACGCGGCGAAATATTTAATTACTATCAACAACTAATTAAATTACGTAAGACTCTGCCAATTGTCTCTGTTGGTGATTATCAACCTCTTTTAATGGACGATACTCAAGTTTTTGCTTACCAAAGAATACTAAAAAATCAACGTTTAATTGTTTTAAATAATTTCTATGGTACAACGACAACGATTACTTTACCTGCATTTACCGGGGAAATATCAACTGTCATCAATAATTATCCAACCGATATCAAATTAGAAACAGCTATGACGTTAGCTCCATATCAGTCAGTTGCCTTTTTGATTGACTAACTAAAATAAAGCAGCCTTGCAATTTTAAATTGTAAGGCTGCTTTATTTAGAACTTATTAAGATTAATCAAAGTAGATTTTAAAAGGACTAACTGGAATATGGTTTTCGTTCCATAAGCCGGCAGAAGTTACATTTGCATATGCATACTGTAAGCCAATTGATTCTTCTTCTAATCGAATCTTGATATCATTTGTACCTAAATCAATCACTGCAGGTTTTAAAACATCCCCTGGCATGATCCATTTTAAATCAATATCATTTGTTGTTTCAAGTTGTTCACAATTTGAAAAGTTAAGACGCATTTGTTTTACATCAGCTGAAATTTCAGATAATTGTGGACTTGTTTGCATTTCATCGAATTTACCAAAATTAGAATATAATTCGATTACACGATAACCTAATTGTCTTTTACTACTTGGATGAATCTCGTTAGCTGAATCTTCATCCATAGCTGTAACTAAGTAAACCCGATTTTCTGTTGCTGCAAACTTTTGTTGTGCATCGCGAATTTCAGCCCATGAATTAGCTATCTTATGATTATATTGTGGTAACTGAATAATATAAGTTGGTAATTTATTTTGTTTAAGCGTTTTGCGCCATTCACGGATTAATTTTTTCAAAAGTAACCCATAATGTTTTGTATCTATTCCTGCATCTCGTTCACCTTGATACCAAGTTAACAATTTAAATCGGTAAGGACCCACTTGTGATAACATCGTATCGTATAAATTATCGGATTCTTCTAAACTTGGAATTTTAGTATCAACATAAGCTGCTTTTAAAGTCTCGTTATTTATTAGTGTACTTTCTGATACCCAACTTGCAGCTGAAGTCCCATTTTTAGCACATAATACAAGGCCAATTGGTGTGTATTCATCATATTGACGAACCTTCTTAGCCATATAATAGCCTAATGCTGTAACGTTACCAATATTTTCTTCATCAACAATTTGCCATGGATTTTCTTCTGTTGATTGCTTTTCAGGTATATTGATAAAACGTAAATTCATCATTGGCATTGTTTTATTATGATCAAATTCATCATCTTTAGCCATTTTGAAGTTAGCATTTGATTGTCCAGCAATCAAGAATACATCTCCAAATTGTACGTCGCGTAAAATTATTTTATCTGTTCCTGATTTAACTAGAACGGTCACAATTGTAGGTGCTAAAAATGAGATACTTTCAATTAAAAAGTATCCTGTATCATCAGCAATTCCTGTTTCAATTGTATCTTCGCTACCGCCCATTGAAATCGTTACAGTTACTTCTTGATTGGGTTCTGCATAACCAAAAAAACGTGTTGTCTGATCTTGTTGCATAACCATATGATTAGTAAATAGTGGTGCTAATCGCAATGTTGTTGCCACTGTTAAACCCTTCTTTCTAGTCGCTGTCCATTAAGTATCCTTTACAATTATAACATAAGATAAGCCTCTATCGACTTTTTATCAAATGGATTAGTCAGCTACTTTGACTATTATTTAGTTGTTTGTCCTAGCTATTTTGAATAATAGTTGCTAGAATAAAGACAGTCAAAACAGTGTAAAATCGCCGGGTTTTACAAAAATAATAGTTATCACATCCAAGAGGCCATTTTTTAATGAAGGATGTTGGTACCTATTTTTTATTGTCCATTATTATAAGATTATAAAAAATAGGTACCGATAAGGAGCTCAAAATGAATAATCAAACGGTTTCTATCCGTCGTGAACTTTCAGGTTACGTCACACGGAACGTTTTAAGTACTTTAGGTTTATCTGTGTATCTTCTGGCAGATACATATTTCATTGCTAATGCGGTTGGAACAACTGGTTTAGCGGCTTTAAATATTGTATTACCCCTCTTTAATTTATTAAATGGCGTCGGGTTGTTACTCGGAATTGGTGGTGCAACTTTATTTTCTATTTTAAAGATTAAGGATCAAAAAGCGAGTCAAAAAATTTTCACACAGGTTTTAATTGTTGGGATTATTTTCGGCCTAGCTTTCTCAGTCTTAGGCTTTTTATTCATGAAACCTTTACTCTATTTTTTAGGTGCAAACGCAGGAACTTACAAATTAGCTGCTGAATACCTAACTTATATTTTGCTAGCTGCACCATTCTTTGCTTGTAATTATCTCGTTTTAAGTTTCATTCGAAACGATAATAATCCACATTTATCGATGGTTGCCATGTTAGTATCTAGTTTATTCAATATCATTTTTGATTATATTTTTATGTACCCATTACATCTTGGTATGGGTGGTGCTGCAATGGCAACTGCTGTTTCTCCAATTGTTGCTTTAGCTATATTAACCTTCCATCGTAAAAAGGAAGGACGTCTTTTAACGCTCCAACGAACGTCTATTCACTTTAAGACAATAAAAAAAGTTGTTCAATTCGGGTTCCCTGTCTTTCTAACTGAAATGAGTACAGGTGTCAGCATTTTTGCTTTCAACCTTGTCATTTTAAGTTTAGCGGGAAATACAGCTGTCGCAGCCTATGGAATTATCGCAAACATCGTCTTAGTCGCTTTATCACTTTTTAATGGTGTTGCCCAAGGAATTCAGCCTTTACTCAGTCGAGAATTTGGAATTCGGAATTGGCCAGAAGTTAAGCAAATATTACGTTTTGGGTTAATTGTTAGTTTTATTATTGGCACAATTTTATACCTTACATTGACCTTTGAAAAAGATCCTATTATTGCATTATTCAATAATAGTAACAACCAAGAGTTAATCCATTATGCTGAAATAGGCATTCCAATCTACTTCTTAAGCTTATTTGGATCATCCCTTAATGTTGTGTTTAGCATGTTTTTCTCAGCGATTGGCGAACCCAAACATGCACTTATTCTAGCTATCTTGCGCGGTTATGTCTTACTACTAGGCTTATTATTTATTTTTGCCCACTTCTTCAACTTAACTGGTGTTTGGGTTGCTTTACCCGTCACAGAATTAATCATTGTCGTCATCAGTACTGTATTCCTATTCAGTTTCTTTAATAAACAAATTAAAAAACAATAAAAAGAAGGTTTCTTATTTTATGAAAGTTAAACGTTTTGAAGCAATCACAATTCCCGTAACTGATGTCCAAAGAAGTTTACGTTTTTATCATGAAGTTTTTGATATGACTATGATTGAAAATAGTGAGTTACCTACTGTTCATTTTGGCCATCAAAAAATTATTTTTGAGCCATCAACTAATGTTATTCCAATGACACTTAGTTTCGTCGTTAGTGATTCAATGACCGCTATGGAAAATCACTTGAAAAATTATTTTGTGACTATTATCTCTGGCCCGATTGAAAAGCAAGATGTTAAAAATGCACAATCGATTACAATTTCAGATCCAGATCAGCATATAATCGAATTAATTAGTTATCAGAAATAGATTTACTAAGCTAACATCTAAGCGATGTTAGCTTTTTTACTACTATTAGGTTTTTAAATCTATATGCTTAGATTCTCTAAAATACTTTTCTTTATTCCCACAGCTAAACATGGTAATCTGAAAATGAGTTATATCAGAAAGGCGGTCCTACTATGCAACCTATTATTGATTTACAAGATATTTCACTAGAACTTAGTAACCAATCAATCTTGAACCACATCTCTTTTCAAGTAAACCCTGGAGACTTTTTAACAATCACCGGTCCATCTGGAAGCGGTAAAAGTACCGTTTTGAAATTAATCGCTGGTTTAATTTCAAGAACATCTGGTGATATTAAGTTCAATGAAAAATCAATTGACAGTTATGACCCAATCGAATATCGTCGGATTGTTTCTTATTGCTTCCAAACCCCCGTTTTATTCGGCGAAACCGTTAAAGACAATCTGGAGTTTCCTTATATCGTTCGTAAGCAAGACTTCGATGAATCTCGTGCCATTTCTGAATTAGAATCCGTAGGCTTACCCAGCAGTTATCTTCAGAAATCAATAAATGAACTATCTGGTGGCGAGAAGCAACGTGTTGCCTTAATTCGTAATTTAATCTTTTTACCCAAAATCTTACTGCTTGATGAAATCACAAGTGCTTTAGATTCAGAAAGTAAAAACATTATACACGCATTAATTAATCGTTTAAATGACTCAAATAAAATCACTATTATCGCTGTTACTCATGATGATAATGAAATAAAACTGGCTGATCAATTAATTAATATCGAGGCCGGAAAAATAACGGAGGTTAGACATGCATAATTTAGCCGTTAATAATCTTTCTCTCGTTTTCGCTTTTTCATTAGTACTTGTCTCACTAGGAATTGTATATAAAGAAAAATTAGGCCTAGCAAAAGATATTATTTATAGTGTCATTCGTGCAATTATCCAATTAGTCATCGTCGGATACATTTTAAAGTACGTCTTTAATATTAATAATATTATTCTAACTTTAGTTATGATGTTCATTGTTTTCTTTAACGCTGCGTATAGTGCACATAAAAAAAGCGCAGGAATTCCACATAGTTTTCGTATTTCGTTCATTGCCATTTTTTGTAGTACGTCCGTTACACTTGGCCTTTTACTACTAGCTGGAACGCTTAAATTTATTCCTTCACAAATTATTCCAATTACTGGTATGATTGCTAGTAATTCAATGGTTGCGATTGGTCTTTGTTACCGTAACCTTAACAGTAATTTCCGTGATCAACGCCAACAGATTTTAGAAAAACTAGCACTCGGTGCAGATCTCAAACAAGCAGCATACCCTATTATCCGTGAAAGTATCAAAACAGGGATGTCGCCTACTATTGATTCAGCTAAAACGGTTGGTATCGTTAGTTTACCTGGAATGATGTCTGGGTTAATCTTCGCCGGTGTTGATCCTGTCTTTGCGATTAAATACCAAATCATGGTCACTTTCATGTTACTTTCAGCAACAAGTATCTCATCAATTAGTGTTTGTTATCTTTCATATAAACAATTTTTTAATGATAAGAAGCAACTACGATAAATTAAATATCAATCAACTAAAATAGCCATATGTATAAGTTTTCCTTATACATATGGCTATTTCTTACTCTATAACTTGAAACTCACGGTCCTTCAATACATATTGCGTATCACACATTTTAGCAACATCTGGTTCATGCGTTACAATGATGACACATTTATCTTGTGATTTAGCTAAATCTTGAAGTAATTCAATAATTTCTTTCGTATTAACTTCATCCAAATTACCGGTCGGTTCATCAGCTACGACTAATCGTGCGTCACAACACATCGTTCTGACAACAGCGACTCGCTGTTGTTGCCCACCAGAAAGATGTTGAACGTTCTTCTTAGCCATATCCTCATCAATACCAACTTTTTTCAACATATCAAAGGCATATTGTTTATCACCAGCATGTGTTGCTCCGGTAATGTCCATCGCAGTCATTAAGTTTTCCAACGCTGACATATAAGTAAATAAATTATAGGATTGGAAGATAATCGAGACATCTTTATTTCGATAATGAGTTAATCCGATTTTATTGATTGCCTCACCTTCATATATAATTTCTCCAGATTTTGGTTTATCTAAACCAGCAATTAGTGAGAGAAATGTTGTTTTTCCTGAGCCACTACTACCGACAATTGCATATGATTTACTTCTTTCAAAAGTTAAATTAACCTTTTCAAATAAGGGGTTATCCTTATTTTCATACCAATACGCGACATCTTTAATTTCAATCATTTAATCACTCCTTTCTATTATTTATGAAATCAGAATTTTCTTGGGTTCAAGTCGTAAAATACCTAACGATGCTAACATAATCGAGATAAAGATAATTGCCAGACCCATACCACCTAATTCTGCCAAATCTTTGATACTTACAGTTGTGCTTAGATTCTTTAATTTCTCAGATTTAGTTGTCGCTGACTGCCCTGGTATACCACTTGGATCTGTTCCACCAAATTGTCCACCTTTAGTACCACTTGGCGCACCGCCTCCACCTTGCATATCATTTGAAGTTGTAGCTGTTGTAGATGTCGTTGTTTGTTGGCTTATCAATTGATCACCTACTGCATTACCAACGAATTTCCCACCAATTCCGGCAACAACTAATGACACGAGTAGAACCATAAACATTTCAACAAAGAATTGTGCAATAACTTTCCAACGTTTTTCACCTAATGATAGGAGGACACCAATTTCATAGCGACGTTCTCTAATCATTAAAATAACAATTAAGGCAAGAATGATAGTTCCTGCAACTGCGACTAATAGAACAATTTTTTGGGCAAAACTCTTAACATTATTCAATGGTGTCAGCATTGATTGATAAGTACTATCGTTTGTTGACATTGAAAATTTAGATGTGTTAATTAATTTCTTAGCTGCTTTTGTGAAAGTTTCTGACTTGGCTGGATCACTTAATGTATACACAACTGAATCGGCCGTATCTTTATACTTACTACCTTTTAAAGTATTCGCAAATGTGTAAGCTGTATAAATAGTATTTGATGGATCAGTAGCTCCTGGCCCACCCATACTTGTAGAACTAGTTGAACTAGCTTTATAAATACCGACAACTTCAACTTTATACTTCGTACCACCAGTTGATTTCATTGTAATTGTATTGCCCACAGAAATATGGTTAGTAGAAGCAAGTTCTGATTCAATCACAACGTTTTTAGTATTTAAATCACTCGAATTTAAACCACGACCTTTTGTAATTTTGGCACCACTAGTATTTAGTGCACTAGCCGTTGAACTTACACCGGAAATAGAAATATCACCCGTTGTTGCAGAAGTTGCCATTTTCTTGCCGCCCATCCCACCACTTTGACTTGAGGTCGATGTTGTTTTAATGGCATCAAATGAAGAAGCATTAGCTGTAGTTGAAGTGGTGATACTGTAACTCTTCACATTGCTTAATGCACCAACTTTTTTAGCTGTTGCGACTGTTACCCCAGCTAAGTTTAATGATGGTTTAGTGGTTTTTGAGCTTGAAGTTTTCATCTCGCTAAAAGCTTTATCTCGATTAGCTGATAATGTCACCGTTGCACCCGCACTCTTCTTCGCATCATTTGCCGCAGTTGTTGCTGCATTTTGAATAATTAATCCTGCTAAAACGAATAACATAATAGCTGACATAACTAATACAAGTAAAAAAGATCGTCCTTTTTTTGCTTTAAGATTTAATAAAGCACGTTTAAAAAAATTCATATTTATTACCTCCATATTCTCTTAAATTATTTGATAAGAATAAGCATAGCTAATAATTATGAATTATTTTTGAATATTATCAGAACATTTTCGTTTGTTATACAAAAAAAAGTTTTATTATGAATAATAATTCATAATAAAACCGTTTTCTTTATTTAATCTATTAGACTTTTCCAATCTCTCGACCAGATTAATCCTAAACATTTTTCACCTGTGTGAACACCGACAAGTGGTCCAATATAACCCGATTCAAATTTCATTTTAGGAAAACTAGTTCTCAAGTCTTGTCCCCATTCAGCTTGAAGTTCCGGATTATTCGCATCAATTAAATTAATTTGAACTGGATAATCAAGTGAACGTGTTGCTTCTGAGAATTGAGCTTTAATTTCAGAATAGGCATTTTTCATTTTGCGTTCTTTACCAATAGCAACGATTTTACCTTCTTTATCAAAAGTTAAAATCGGTTTAATTTTCAATATGTTTCCAACAAAACCTGAATGATTTGATAAACGACCGGTCCTCATTAAATGATTTAAATCATCAACAACAAAAAGAACCCGTGTTGTTTCTCTTAATTCGGCTAACTTTTCAAGTATTTCCATAACGTTTTTATCTTTATTAGCTAATGTGGCAGCCAATTGAACCATGTTACCCATCCCCGCGCAATCAATTTTCGAATCAAAAACATGCACATTGATGGCCGAAACAGATGATGCGAAAGCTTCAAGATTACCAACTAATCCACTAATACCTGATGATAAATGGATACAAATAACATCTGTATAGCCTTCAGCAGCAAGTGCCTTAAATTTTTCTTCCATTTCACCCATCGATACCTGGGAAGTTGTTGGTAAAACATCTTCTGTTTTTAATAATTGATAAAATTGAGTTGCCGTTAAATCGGCATTTTCATGATAGACATGATTTCCAAATAATACTGGGTTATTTACTACTTTAATATCTAATTGTTCAACAATCTCATCTGTAAGATAAGCTGAACTATCCGTTAATACAGCAATTTTCATTATTTCACATCCCTATTTTTACTATCCTATCACACATTATGCTCGAATACTTTAATTTAACTAACCATTTGGCGACCAATAACTAATCCTAACAGTGTCATCAAGCCACCAACAATATAACTAGCTAATAAATAAATCATGAATAACGATATTTTTTGGCTTTTAATTAATTTAACCAATTCAAAGTTATACGTTGAAAAGGTTGTAAAACCACCCATTGTTCCAGTACCAAGTAAGACTAACATCGGACTAGATAAATTAATTCCTGTTAAAAGACCTAAAATAAAACTACCTATCAGATTAATTAATAACGTTCCAACTGGAAATTGATCAGTTAGATATCGATTACTTAAATTTGTTATCCCATATCTTAACATAGCACCGATTGCAGCGCCAATCCCAACTAATAGTGTCATCATGAACGTTCACTCTCCATTCGCCAATCTCCAATCCGATTGCCTAATGAATAACCAAGTAATGTCATGGAAAGTCCACCTATAATCGTTACTAACACATAGATGAGTGCATAGCCCCATTGTTGCGTCTCTATTAACTTTACAGCTTCCAAACTATATGTTGAAAACGTTGTAAAAGCACCTATAAAACCTGTTTTTATCCCCAAAGTTAACCAATCTGGGACTTTTTCGGTTGTTTCAATATACTGAACTAAGAACGCCAAAATAAAGCACCCTACGACATTAATCATTAATGTCCCCAGTGGGAATCCATTTGGTTGAATAATCGTTAAACCAAGTAAGTACCGACTTATTCCACCAAAAAAAGCAAACAATGCAACAATTATATAATTCATTTTATGACCTTCTTATCAATTTTACATTTACTACTTCATTTTACCGAATTATCTAGTTAATACCAAATTAAAATGGACCACTAGAAATTATCTAGTGATCCATTTAGGCTAATCTTGGCTTAGTTTAAATTGACTCCATGGTTTCAAAAAATCGAGTAAGAATAATTCATCATCTATAATATGCCCAACAATATTTACACGACCATCATTTTTCATTTCTTTTAAAGCAATTTGTGTTTCACCTTTATATTGTCCATAACCTTCATTATCAATTAAGACGTCACCACGCTTAATTAATTTTGTATTATGTGCAGGAAATTCTTTATCTTTATACACAACCCGTGTCATTGTCGAACGTAAAAGATACGCTGAACGATCTCCGCGGTAACTATGAATATTATCAAATAATACTACTTTTTCAACCTCAGTAATATCATCTGCCGTTTCAATTTTAATCGTCGGATAATTGGCGTTGAATGCTTCTGATGCTGCTTTTAATTCATTTTCTGAAGCGTACGCGTTTGCGATAATCACATCATCAATTAAATCTGTCATCACCATATGTTTAACTTGTGTGGCAATATCTAAATGTCGATGATCCTCTAATGTACATAGTCCATCAGCAGTTGGCCAAGGTCCAAAAGTAGCTGACTTAGCATTAACAAAAGCTGCCGTATTTAAATTGTATTTTTTAAATTTCTCACTGCAAGCTACAAAAAAGTTATACTCTAATCCTGTGTATTCATGTGGATAAAAATTATGTGAACCTAATAAGTTCTCTCTTTTTGGTGAATAACTCATAATGTTATCCACATAGTTAGTCCCAGAACTCATATTTATTTCTATTTTTAAGTCATATGGATTGCGTGTCATTGCTGCTTCTTCTGCACCTGTAAATCCTAAATCTAATCGAACACCATATGCACCCATATCGTCAAAGAATTTTAAATCTTGATAACTAATATTTAGTTGTTCAAATAAATCAGGATTGATATCAACCATTACTTCCATACCAAGTTTATTTGCGTAAGCAACTGTCTTTTTAAATTCTGATAATACCTTATCTTTACCATCTGTCACTTGGAGTAAACTCGTAAAGACTCTTTTATACCCGTATTTACATGCCAAATCTAAATATGCTGTATCATCATTATAATTTGATCGTTCTGGATAAATTGAAATACCTAATTTTCCCATTATTATTCCTCCTAAATATTATTAAGGTCTATACCAATATTATAAAGGACATATAATGTAATTGAAAGCGCATTCCAAAAAAACTTTTGATTATTTTTAAATTTTTTCTTAATGTTAAGGTTATTTTAAGGTTCATGTTGTATATTGAACTTATCCCAAAACAACATAAATAACTAACCTTTATACTTTTTCATTTCTCCTCCAAAGTAATGAGAGAGAGAGCTAATTTATTAGCTCTACAACTTACTCCCTAGAGACTGCCTTCCCAGCAGTCTCTTTTTTGTTTCTAAATATTAAGAATCGTGCTAATATTTTAATCACGAAGGAGGTCTTAAGGATGCAAACCATTTATACGCTAATAACATTGATTTTTCTTAGTGTTATACCACTTCTTGTAGCTGCTTTTTTACTAACAGCTGTGAACAGTAATACAAAAAAACAATTATCATTAAATCAACAATTATACTTGGGTTCATTGGGTATTATTATCCATGAAGCAAGTCATGCTATAATGGCTTTTTTATTTGGATTTCACGCCATTGAAGTTAAATTAATTAAACGTCCACATCCCGAAATTGGTGATAACTCACTTGGATTCGTTCGTTATAGCTCACCTAAAAATATGCGTGGTAAAATTGGACAAGCAATGGCCGGTATTGCGCCCATCATTGGCTGTTCAATCGTAATTATTGGCCTTTTTATTCTACTGCTACCTCACTCTTTTAATCTACTATCAACAATGCTAGTTAACCAAGCATTTAATACTCAATCGTTATTTAACCTATTCACCTCGTTATTTCAATCTTGGTCATTAAGACTTATCCTGTGGTTGTTAATCACAACATCTATTACAATTGGTGGTTTTGATTTAAGCTCAGCAGATAGAAAAGGATTTGGTCTTGGATTCAGTTTATTAGCACTTTTAATCATTATCTTTTATTATTTCTTAACTCTATTTAATCACCAGACTTTAATGATGACTCTACTATCAAAATTTGCCTTATCTATTGGTCTAATTACTATTTTGATGCTGTTTTTATTACTTATTACAAATTGGCTGGTTAAAATCATCAAAAATAAATAAGACTATCTCATATTGAAATGGTCTTATTTATTAGTTGTATCGACTTATTTATTTCCACCACAATTTAACTAATGCTTGTGTACCGTCATTACCTAATCCATCTTCATCAACTAATTTTTCATATAGTACTTTAGCTTCTTTTGTTGCGGGTAGATTAATATTCATTTTTTCTGCTTCGTCTAATGCAATACGCAAATCTTTAAGAAAATGTTTTGCAAAGAATCCTGGTGTATAGTCATCACTTAAAACTCGGGGCGCATAATTGTCTAAACTCCAATTTGCTGCACTTCCCCCGCCAACTGTTTTAATGACACTTTCCAAGTCTAAGTTTGCTGCCTTAGCGTAAACTAACAGCTCAGTCATTCCGGTCATTGTTCCAGCAATCATAATTTGATTAGCCATTTTTACATGTTGGCCTGATCCATAACCACCAAACAAGGCAATTGTTGTTCCCATCTTTTCAAAAATAGGTTTCACTTGTTCATATACATCACTGTGTCCACCAACCATAATTGTTAGCTTCGCATTCTTTGCACCAATATCACCACCAGAAACAGGTGCATCTAACGCAAACAACTCATGAGTTTCCGCGTAATCACCAATTTTTTTCGCTAGTGTTGGTGTACTTGTTGTCATATCAACTACAATTGCGCCTTTTTTAGCACCAGCAAAAATACCATTTTCTTCAAAATATATTGCTTCTACATCTGCAGGAAAACCAACCATCGAGAAGATAATATCACTTTTAGCCGCAACCAATTGTGGCGAATCAGCCCATATTGCCCCTTGGCTAACTAAGTCATCTGTCTTTGATTTGGTTCGATTAAACACGGTTACTTCATAGTTCGCTTTCAATAAATAACTAACAATTGCTGAGCCCATAACGCCCGTTCCAATAAACCCAATTTTTTTCATAATAATCTCCTTTTATAATTTTCTTTAGTATGCACCTTTAAGGTTACGACTGCCATTAATAATAGTTAAGCCTAAAATAAAATCCCACTACAAAATTTGTAGTGGGATTTTATTTATACTGCTTTATTTTGAGCAACTTTTTCACTTAAATACTTTGAAAATTTACTCTTATCATGATAACCAACAACTTTTTCAATTGCTTTGCCATCTTTAAATAATAGAAAACTCGGAATACTCATGACATCATATTCCAATGCTGTTTCTTTATTTTCATCAATATTCAACTTTACAAATTGCATATCATCTTTGAATTCTTGTTCTAATTCATCAATAACAGGTTCCATCATACGACATGGACCACACCAAGGAGCCCATAAATCAACAATTGTTAATCCGGAATCTGTATGTTCCGCGAGCGTTTTATCTGTTACTTTTGTGACCATTTTATCGCCTTCGTTTCGTTATTTTTTATTCTGAATATTATACATATGAATTAAAGTCGTTAATATAATAGCCCCAAAAACAATTCCAGCAAAAAGTACTGCTGAAACTTCGATACCAATTTGAGGGATAGAAAGGAATAACTTCACCGCAATTAATGCGATTAGCAAGTAAGCCATTGATTCTAACTCCGGAACAACCTTCATCAACTTCATAATCAATGTCGCAATCCCACGCATGGCTAAAATTCCAAACATCCCACCGATTAAAACAATGACTGGATTTGTCGAAATTGCTAACGATGCTAAGACAGAATCAATTGAAAAAACAATATCCATCATCTCAATTGAAATAACAACTGACCAAAACAATGAGAATGGACCTTTTCGTCCATTACTTTTTTTCTCTGATTTAGGTTTTGGCGTTTTAATTTTTGAAAAGAAATAATGGGCTGATAGGTAAATAAGATACCCAGCGCCAATTACTTTAATTTCCCAGAAATCAATTAAAAATGTTCCAATTCCAATAATGATGAACCGGAAAATATATGCACCCCATAATCCGTAAAATAATGCTTTTTCTTGTTCTTTTTTACTTGGTAATTTTTGTGTTTGTGCAGCTAATACAATTGCGTTATCCACTGATAATAAGCATTCGATTACTGCTAATGATAGGATAATTATCCAATCACTACTTGATTCGACAACTGTTTTCCAATTGTTTAGATCAAAAAATGGTCCATATAAGTTTGCTAACATTTAATTCTCATACTTTCTTTCAATAATTTTTATAAATAACTGTAAATGATTATTATACAGCAATTACCAGATTATGCCATAACATATGAACAACAGTAACTGCCAGCTACATTTCTCGAATAGCAATCAATAATGACAGTTATGACACTTTATCTCGATTCATTAAAACAACATGTTGGTCTTGCTCATTTAACCGATCAACATGTTTTTCGCCCCAAACACACAATTTATTTAATATAGTACTCAAAGACTCACCATATTCAGTCAATTGATAATCTACTTTTGGTGGTACCTGTTCATAGATATGTCTAGAGATAATCCCATCGGCTTCCAATTCACGTAATTGTTGCGTTAACATTTTTTGGGTTATTTTCGGAATTGCACGTTTCAGCTCACTAGTTCTTCTTTTTCCACCACGTAAATGGCATAAAATAATTGTTTTCCATTTTCCGCCAATGACTTCTAAAGTCGCTTCAACACCAATATTATATGTTTTATCTTCCATTCTTCCTCCTATAGGCACTAAAAAGTTCCTATAGCACTTTTTAGTACGTTATTGTCTTATTGTTGCGTACACGTATAATCATAAATTGTAGCATTATTCCAACAAAAATCAAGGAGGCTTTACAAACTTATGGAAAAACCAAAAATATCACCATCCCTAACACTCTTAGCATTGGCTATTAGTGCTTTCGCAATCGGATCAACAGAATTTATTAGCGTTGGGCTCATCCCCTTATTAGTCAAAGATTTTGGTATTTCATTAAGTCAGGCAGGACTTAGCGTTTCATTATATGCATTCGGTGTCACAATAGGTGCACCCGTTCTAACTATTTTAACTGGCCAATTTGATCGAAAAAAATTACTCTTAAGTATCATGGCGTTATTTATCGTTGGTAATTTAGTTGCAGCATTTGCACCAACTTTTTCAATTTTATTAATTGGTCGAATTATTTCTGCATTGTCTCACGGTATATTCATGACAATCGCTTCCGTTATTGCGGCTGATGTTGTTGAACCTTCAAAACGTGCTAGTGCTATTTCAGTCATGTTTACTGGTTTAACCGTTGCAACTGTAACCGGTGTTCCTTTAGGTACATTTATTGGTCAACATACTAGTTGGCATGGATCATTTATTTTTATTAGTATCATTGGACTAATTGGTTTAATCGCCAACTTTTTCCTCGTACCAAATGGTTTACCAATTCCTGGAAAATCTGATGCGCATGGTTTTATCCGTGTCCTTAAGAACAAATATCTATTGATTACGTTATCATTAACCGCCTTAGGTTACGGTGGGACATTCGTTGTTTATACGTATATTACGCCACTCTTAGAAACTTCAATGGGTTACAGTGAAAGTGCTGTTGTTATCATTTTAATCGTCTACGGATTGATGGTTGCCCTTGGAAATACGATTGGCGGCCGTTTAGCAAACCATAATCCGCTCCAAGCATTATTAAAAATGTTTATCGGACTTGCAGTCGTCTTATTTATCCTTTTCTTTACTGCTAAAATGTCAATTCTAGGTTTATTAACCGTTATGGCCTTAGGACTATTCGCCTTTATGAATGTTCCAGGATTACAACTATACGTTGTTCAATTAGCTGAAAAATATACCCCTAAAGATATTACTTTAGCATCGTCGCTAAATATTTCTGCTTTCAATATTGGCATTACGTTAGGCTCTTTAATTGGTGGACAAGTTGTTTCTAATCTCGGATTAGGTATGACGCCACTTTTTGGGACAGTCATGGTTTTAATCGCCATCTTCATGACAATGTACTTAATTACACTCAATAAGAATGAGAAATAACAAAAAAACGGGTCACAACGAATATAAAATTCATTGTGACCCGTTTTTATTAGGCTCTCTTTGCACGTAACCCGATTCCCGTCCAACCACTAATGATTGAAAAGACAGGCGATAGTAAGCTAAAGAACGCAAATGGTAAGTAGTCTAGCGTTGGAACTCCCAACGTGCTTGCTGCAAACGCACCAGCTACACCCCAAGGGATTAAGTAATTAATCACTGTTCCGCCATCTTCAAGTGCACGACTTAAGGCTAAATTATCTAATTTTGATTTATCAAAAGCGGGTTTAAACGCTTTTCCAGGTAAAATAACTGATAAGTATTGTTCTCCAACAAATAAATTAACTCCAATTCCAGCAAAAATAGTTGCCGTAATTAATTTACCAGATGAATTTAAACGTTTAACTAAAGGTTCCATAACGACTTCAATAATATTGAAGTTCATTAGTAAGCCGCCTAACGTTAAAGTTAAAATTATTAATGACACGGTTCCCATCATACTTGAAACGCCACCTCGTGTTAACAGCATATCCACATTTGCATCTCCAGTTTTAGAAACAAATCCTGACTGAATCAACGCCGCAACATCTTGTAAACTCGTAAATGGTTTTTGAATAAATAACATAACTAACGATACACCAATATTGATAAATAACGTTGGAATAGCTGGAATTTTTAACCAGGCACAGACAAACATTAAGATAATTGGTAATGCCGCCCAAGCTGTGATTGAAAAGTGACTAGATAAAATTGAAATCGTATGATTGATTTTATCCATATTTGCTGCCATACTACCACTTCCCAAAATGAAATATAAAATTAAAGATCCTACAAAAGCAGGAATTGTTGTCCACATCATATTTTTAATATGTTTAAATAAATCAGATTCTCCAATGGCAGCTGCTAAGTTCGTTGAATCTGATAAGGGAGACATTTTATCCCCAAAGATAGCACCTGAAATAATTGCTCCTGCCACTAGTGCAGGATTAACCCCCATCGTCATCCCCATACCGAATAGTGCGATACCCACAGTTGAAATTAAAGTGAAGGCACTCCCAATTGATAATCCGATAATAGCACAGACAATAAAAACGGAAGGCACAAAGAATTGAACACTAATCAGATTAAATCCCCAAATCATTAAGGTTGGAATAATTCCTGCCGCAATCCAAGTCGCAATCAATGAGCCAATCAAAATAAAAATAAAGATGGGAATTAACCCTGTACTCATTCCATCCTTGATACCCGCGTGAATCTCATCCCATGAAAAATGACGAATTCTAGCCCATAAAATTAACAACCCAATCACTAACATAACTGGTGTTTGAGGTGATAACCCAAACTTAATTACACCAAATCCCATAATAATCAACATTACTACTAAAACACTTGCTGCTTCTGTAAACGATAATTTATTTTTCATTAGTAAACACTCCTATTTTTTAGTCGATTCTAGTATTTATCATGAAAAGTTTGATATCGAAACTGACCCCAATTTATATTTTTCATTTTTAACACTCCTTTTCTGGACAAAAAAAGTCCCTGATACAATATTAAATATTGTATCAGGGACGACTCTAGCCGTGGTACCACCCAGTTTAATTGAGAACCCAAATTCTCACTCACTAGATGATAACGGTTCTAGATATTTATCCGATGTTTAAAATAACGTTAACGTATTTGGTTAATTTATCCTGATTGGTTCGCATCAACCACCAACTTTCTGACTCCCAGATAAATGACTACTTATGTGTTAACTTTTATTTATTAAGTTGAATGAATCTTAACATGCCTAAATATCCTTGTCAATAATGTACATCTTATAGTATTTCCTTTAGAACACGATCAACTGAGAAATAAAAGGCTTCTTCCCCAGCCACATCTTTAAAGCCAGATCGTTCAAACATTCTCATTACATTTGGTTGAACTGAAGAAAAAATCACTTCATGATTTTTAGTCTGAGCATCACTATAGAAATCCTGAATAACAGCCATTGCTGTATTATCAATTGATGGTACGCCTCGCAATGAAAAGATAACTAAATCTCGTTCATGAAGTGGCTGTAGTGCCTTATCTAATCGATCCGCAGACATGAAAAATAGTGGTCCAGTGATGTAGACAACTGCCCAATCATCTTTTAATCTATCTTGTGTTGTTTCGACTTTGCTTAAATCAACATCTTCAACAACAACATCTAAAATAGAACTCTTAGCCACAAAAATAACGATCCCGACTAAAACACCGGCCATAATCGCCGTACTCAAATCAAAAATAACGGTACTTATTAATGTTAAGAAAAATAGAATTAAAGCACTTTTAAATTTATTTTTAAAGAGATACTTGATAGCTGACCATTCGTTCATCCGCCATGAAGTCACAACTAACACGCCAGCTAATGCCGATAAAGGAATCTGTGACATGATTGGTGCCAATAAAAGCATTGAAACTAATAACGCAAGTGCATGGAAAACGCCTGTCAATCGCGTCTGTGCACCTGATTTAATTGCTACACTCGTTCTAGCAATCGCAGCCGTTGCTGGAATACCACCAAAAAATGGTAAAATCATATTTCCAATACCTTGAGCGATTAATTCTTGATTACTATCTAAGGTTTTACCTGTCATGCGACCAGCAGATGCCCCGCATAATAAACTTTCAATCATTCCCAGTAAAGCAATACTTGCGCCAGGAATAATTAGATTTTTAACTGTTTGAAGATTTAATGCACCTAAATGTAATCTATCATCACTGATAACACTTGTTGGAATCTCGCCAACTGTTGCGACATCTAATTTAAATATCATTGTAATTGCCGTAGTAACAATAATTGCAATCAACGATGCAGGAATAACTTTATTCCATTTTTTTGGAAAAATAAAAAGTGCAATAACAACTAAAATTGCCATCAAAGTCGTTGCCAACTTAGGTTGAAAACCTAAGCTAGGATAACTACCAATTTTTTCAATTAAACTACTTCCGTTTGAATGCGTACCAAAAAAATTATCTAATTGCCCGAAAGCAATAATAATTGAAATTCCTGATGTAAATCCTGTAATAACAGGGGCAGGAATAAAAGTCGTTAAAACGCCTAATTTAAATATACCGGCTAACAATAAAATCACTCCGGCAATCAATGTAGCAATAAAAACCCCTTTTAATCCATATTGTGCAATAACACCCATTAATACTGCGGCCATCGCTCCAGTTGGTCCTGATATTTGATAATATGCCCCAGATAAGGTACTTATCAAAATCCCAGCAACAATGGCTGTGATTAACCCAGCAGCAGCTGTTGCCCCACTTGAGACACCAAATGCCAAGGCTAACGGAATAGCAACTGCAGCTACCGTTAAACCTGCCATAAAATCTTTAGCTAATTTTGTTGCATTATAACCTTTAAACTCGTTTTTTAATATTGAAATATAATTTGATATCATCATCATGCTCCTATTTATGTTATACATAAAAGCATAACATAAACCTTATATATAAATAAACAAGTAAACGTTTTCCAAATAAAAATGGTTAAATCTTTATAAGATTCAACCATTTTGTATAACTTTTTTCTATTAACGAACAACCATAACTGAAACGGGAGAATACTTAGCCACGTATGATGCTTGGCTACCTAAGTACTTACCAATCCCTTTAGTTATAGCTGATCCAACAACGACTAAATCAGGTTTAACGTCAGGAATAACATCTTTGACAATCGTTTCACCAGGTTCACCCTCAGCAAGAACAATGTGTACTTCCTTAACACCAGCATCTAATGCGCTTTGTTTATACTCTTGAAGTTGTTTTTCAACCTTCAAACGTTTTTCAGCTAATGTATCTTTTGTTAATACCTGAAAAACATTCAAATCATCCGACTCCAGAACAGTTACAATATGCAGCAGAGAATCATCATCTAAAGCATGACTAACCGCTTCTAAGAATGCTAATTGGGCATCTGCCGAATTATCGACGCCGACAAGAATGTTCTTATGCTTTGGTAACTCAAAACTTTTTTTCATATGAATTTCCTCCTTATTTTATAAAACTTCTTGGAAAAATTGAATGACTAAATTGAAGACTAATTGAACATTTAAAATAGTTAACCCGATTGCGGCTGCCCAACCAATAATTGATACCCAAAGTGGATTAACGAATCGTTCACCCATATATTTTTTAGAAGATGTAAACCAGATTAATGGAATCATCGTAAATGGTAAGGCTACTGATAAGAACACTTGTGAATAAACAAGTAAATTATCTAATACGCCTTCTGTCCCACCCCAAATGATTGCGGCAATCATAACGGGGATAACTGCTATGATACGTGTAACCAATCGACGGGCCCATAATGGCATTTTTAAATGTATGAAACCTTCCATTATAATTTGACCAGTCAAGGTTCCGGTAATCGTTGCATTTTGCCCAGAAGCCAGTAAAGCTACGGCAAATAAAGTTGAAAGTACAGGTGATGCAATCCCTTTGGCAATTGTATTATCACTTAATGCACGGTATAAATCACCGAATGCTTGTAATTGATCTGCATGTCCAAAGAATAAAGCAGCCCCCAAAAGTAAAAGTAAACTGTTAACAATTGTTGCGCCAAATAATTGGATATTTGAATCCCAAGTTGTAAAGCGCACAACTTTTGCAACTTCTTCTTCATCAGTTGAATCGTACTGACGTGTTTGTGCAATTGAAGAGTGAAGGTACAAGTTATGAGGCATTACTGTTGCACCAATAATACCTAAAGCTAATGTTAATTGATCATGGTTCATAACGATTGATGCTCTTGGTAAAATACCACCCATGATACCTGCTAAACTTGGTTTTGATAAGGCAACTAAGTAAAGGAAAATAATTAAAATTGATGCAATCAATGTTGCAACAATCGCTTCAATTGTTCTAAATCCTAATTTTGTTAATAATAATAGTAAGAAAACATCTAATATAGTTATCATAACGCCGACTGTTAATGGAATTCCAAAAAGTAATTGTAAAGCAATCGCTCCACCAATTACTTCGGCTATATCTGTTGCCATAATTGCTAATTCTGTCATGATCCATAATAAAAATCCAACCGGTTTATTAGTATGATCACGAATTGCTTGTGCTAAATCCATTCTTGTTACGACACCTAACTTAGCAGCCATATATTGCATTAACATAGCGATAAGTCCGGAGAAAATAACGACTGATAATAGTAAGTAACGGTATTGTGCACCACCGACAATTGATGTAATCCAGTTACCTGGATCCATGTAACCAACAGCGACTAATGCACCTGGTCCACTAAAAGCCCATAAAGTTCGTAAAAATCCGGCACTTTTTGGAACTTCTACTGATCCATTTACTTCTTCCAAACTAGCACTATTTGTTGTGGTAGTCATTTTTGGTTCTTGTACTTCTTTCGACATTTTTTACCACTCCTTTAAATTCTTTTCTTCTCAATTCCTTATTATACTCAAACTTTATACATTGTAAACAAAAAGTTTAGGCTAACCTTAAATCATTTTACCAGTTATTAAATATTGCTATATTTCCAAAAAAAGACTGCTGATATCTATTTGATATCAACAGTCTTTAGCTATTTAATAAAAATTTCTTTTGTTATCATAATACCTACTTCACAAAAATATAATGAGCGGCTTTATAACTAATATTTCTAACCTCACCAGTATTTTCTAATTTGATTTCAACTGGACCTTCAAAAGGCGCATGAGAAACAACTGTTAATTTATCACCAATGTGTAATTCTAAATCATCTAAATAAGTTAACAAATCATGATTATCAATGAATCGTTCAATCACAACTTTAGTGTTATCTTCTACTGCTTCTAAAACGAGATGGCTATCTTCCTCATAGTTACCTTCTTTGTCAGGTATCACACCGCCATGAGGACAGTGTGTTGGATGACCCAAGAATTCACTCAAATGATCAAGCAAGTACTCACTTGTCACATGTTCAAGTAACTCTGATTCACCGTCAACATCTTGTAGTTTATAATTTAATTTATAAACTAAGAAGCATTCCCATAAACGATGCTTACGAACTAAATCTTCTGCCAATAATATCCCAGGTTTCGTTAACGAAATCCCTGCGTATGGCGTATGTTCTACTAACTCTTCTTTAACTAGTTTATTGACCATTTCTGTAACTGATCCGGCCGCAATGTTCAGACTAAGCGCAATCTGTTTATTCGATATTTTCTTTTGCGTACCGCCTAATTCAAAAATAATTTTTAAATAATCTTCCTTCATAGGTGTCATATTCGATCTTTCATTTTTTGTCATTAGTTAATCAATTCACTTCCATTTTCTTAATAATAGATTTATTATATCAGAATAACGATTGAATTGTAACTTATTTTTTAGGAATACCTAACCTTTCATTTTAAAATACCTAAATGTAAGCTAAAAATCATAATTCACTGCATTAAAATAGGATTCAAGCATTTGTTTTAAGAAATGTCTTGAATCCTATCTTTTTGTAGAAGGAAAGCCGAAACCCGTGTTACCGAGAGTCGATTTTACTTGATTATTAATATATTTCGCCTCTATATCTTTATACTTATTTAGTTCTGTGAAGTCGCTTTTATATGTTTTGAATCATATATTATCGAACGACGCCCTTTGAGCGATTTGTTATCCATTCGATTTCAAACGTTTCTCCAAGACCAAATACCTCTAAATCCAATTATTCGTTCTACTACAACTTAAATCATCAAAATTCGATATCTTGATTTGCTTTTTAATGCTCAAGACCGGCACCGTTTTAATACGCCTTACTTGACATCTCTCAACGTCATTAACTTGCCGTACATTGGAAACTTAAACCATCATCTTAATTGATGTGTCCTGATTTGCTTTTAAGCGCTCAAGACTAGCACCGTTTTAAAACCTTGTTCGACGTCTCACGACGTTCACACTACCAAAATTCTAAATTCATCGGAGTAAACATCATCTAACTTGATGTGTCTTGATTTGCTTTTTAATGCTCAAGACCGGCACCGTTTTAATACGCCTTGCTTGACATCTCTCAACGTCATTAACTTGTGTTACATTTTTCAACTATCTTCAGTACTAAACATTGTCCAACTAACTTCGTTTTTAAAAACCATTAAGTGAGTTTAAAAAAGTGACTTCAGTTTTATTTTGTTCAGGGATTTCGATAGCCTTCCTTGCTACAAATTAAGTATAACACAAATGTAAACGGTTGCAACCTTTTTATGATTTTATTTTATAATTCTTTTTATTAAACATCTCTGAGTTCAAAACGTGTCCCTTTTTCATCTATTACCGCAAATAAACGCTGCTTTTTGGAGTCATCAAAATAGCCCATATCAAAAACTGTTTTATTTCCTTGTTTACCAACATCTGAAACACGATCAATCAAAAAGTGTTTAAATTGTCTAAAAATATCCATTTTTCCGTTAACGTGTTCAATCGCCGCAACCAATGTGTATCCTTCATCTAACTCTTCTTTTATAAGACTGACTTTTATGACCATATCTAAACGATATTCTCGCGACTTTGCCTTCTCATCTGAAATACTTTCAATATAGCCTTTTTGTTCCCAATATCTTAACTGTCGTGTTGAAACACCTGTCATTTTACTGATTTCACTAATACCGACAATTAACTTATCTTGCTTCATAAGATTGGCTAATGGATTATTATTCACTGTAAGTACCTTCTATCTCTAGTTTTCTAAATACTTTTGAAATTTTTTATCGATTTCTGGCAGACTTTTCTGTAATGATTTTGACTGGTTTTGTGTCCCCTCAGCCATTAACTTCAAGTAAGTAAATAAAATTTGACTAGCGTCTTTATGATATTTACTACCAAGTTCACTCGCAAATGTATATCGTTCATCCGTTAGTAATTTTGAAAATAAAGTTTCTTTTGCCATCTAGGCTCCTTCGATTGTTTTTATCATTGTGTGATGTGGAATTCCTGCGTCCATAAAGCCTTCACCTTCAACCTCATATCCTAGTTTCAAATAAAAATTTTGGGCTTGATCTTGTGCACCTAAGGTTAAGTATTTAATTCCGTAGACTGTTGAAAATCCTTCAATAAACGTTAGGATATCTGTTGCTAAATGTTGTCCACGAGCCGCTTTCAATGTTGCAACTCGCTGGACATGCCACGTTTCAGAGTCTTCGCTAAGTACACGTGCTGTCACAACAGGTTCTTCATCTTTATAACCCACAAAATGAATAGCTTCTGATTCGTTTTCAATTTCCAATTCCATTGGCACATTCTGTTCTCCAACAAAAACCGTTTTTCTAATTGATAATGCATCCTTATATATTTGACTACTTATATCTCTAGTTGATTTCACTATGAACATTTGCTCATCCTCAGCTTTCTTAGTTATCTTCGCATATAGCTTACCATAACTTGCTTTAAATTTGAACGTCAAGACCCGGTAGCTTATAATGAAAGCAAATAACTTACTATGCAAAGGAAACCACTAATGAAAAAATACGGTATATTAATAACCATCTTATTGATTTTAGGATTAGGTATTGGCTTTTTACTATTGCATAACAGTATACCTAAATCGGTAGAAACAGAGAAAAGTATTTCACAAACACCAACCTTATACATTCATGGATACGGCGGTACAGCTAACTCAACTAACGACATGATTGCCTCAGCAGAAAAATCTGGTAAGGCAAAAAAAGTTCTAACAGCAACCGTCTCTTCAACTGGTGATGTCACTTATACGGGTAGATGGAAATATACTGAAAAAAATCCAATTGTTCAAGTTATATTTGCGCGTAGTGATGCTCAAATTCCTGAAGAGGGCAGATGGATTGGTAAGATAACTGATTATTTAAAAGCATCATACGATATTAAAAAAATCAATCTTGTTACACATTCAATGGGTGGCTCATCTGCAATGTACTGGGCTGAATCTGTCAGAAAAAAATCTTCTCCTATCCTAAATAAATTTGTTCCAATTGCTGGTCCAATTAATGGGGTCCTCGGAATGGACGAAAAAGCCAATAAAAATTACTTCTTGAAAAATGACGAACCTGCTATTAAAACAGCAAACTACCAAAGTTACTATAGCAAACGAAAAAATTTCCCATCAACCGCAAAAGTCTTTGTTATTTATGGCGATGTGAATGATGGCTCAAATTCTGATACATCTGTCAGCATTGCTTCTGCCCGTTCAATGAACTATCTATTAAAAGGCCAAGTAAAATCGTATGACGAGCTTAAAATTACTGGTGAAGATGCACAACATAGTAAACTTCATAGAAATTTACAGGTTGATAAAGCTGTTATCCAATTCCTTTGGGGTAAATAGAACTATACGAAATATTAATTTTGTGCTATGATTAAGTTATGCGATGAGTCGAGTAAAATCAGACAACTTCGGTTGTTCCGCTGCGGCGGCTAGTGATTAGTTCGAAAATGGGGCATTTTTTACCTACCGCATTGTAGGTATGTCTGATTGTCACTGTTTTGTGGAATTCATACAATCTATTTACTTCGGTAAGTACCATAACAGGAAAGCATCAACTTCGGTTGGTGCTTTTTTTGTGCAGATAAATAGCCTTAGAAAATTACTTTCCAAGGCTATTATCACTATTTTTGAATTCTTATTGCTTCAACATCAAACACTTTATCAATCCAAGATTCATAAAATGGTGCTTCATGACTGACCAATAAAACATTTCCAGGAAAACGTCGGACTGCCTTTTGTAGCGCGTCTTTTGTATCATCATCCAAGTGATTAGTTGGTTCATCCAAAATTAAAAAGTTACTTGGTTTCAATTCAACTAAACTCAACTTAACTTTCATTTGTTCCCCACCACTCAAAATATTAATAGGTTTCATTGTATTCGCAGCATTAATCCCTGATTTAGCCAATCGGCGACGAATCGTTTTAGGTTCCAATTCAGGGTATTCATCTTGAATAATTTGAAGAGGTGTCATTTCTTTATTATCCCAAATTAAATCTTGATCAAAATAATTAACAACAACAGAATCAGAAAATTCAGCAGTTCCACCAAACGTTGGAATTAACTTCAAAATTGACTTAATCATTGTTGATTTACCAATTCCGTTAAATCCCTTTAAGACAACTTTTTCTTGATGTGATAATGAAAAAGTTACTGGTGATAGTAATGGCGTTTTATAACCAACTGATAAATTTTTAACGGCAAGCGTTGATGCGGATCCAGTATCTAGATAAGGAAAATCAAATTTACCTTTTACAGTATCACTTGGCGGTGTCACACGCTCAATTTTATCTAATCTTTTTTGTCTAGACTTAGCCATTGTGGCACGCGTTCCAGCTTTATTCTTTCGAATATAAGCCTCATCTTTTTCAATTTGAAGGCGTTGTTTCTGGAAAGCTTTTAGTTGCGCTTCTTTTTTAGCTTCTTTTTGCTTAATAGCTGATTTAAAATTCCCACGATATTTTGTGATTTTACCGAATGCAACATCAATAATTGTATTCGTGACATTTTGTAAAAATTCAAAATCATGAGAAATAACCATGAAACAGCCTTCAAATTGATTTAAATACTCAGTTAACCAATCAATATGTTCCGTATCTAAATAATTAGTTGGTTCATCTAATAAAATAACTTCAGGATTTTCCAATAATAATTTAGCTAAGATAATCTTAGATCTCTGACCACCACTTAATTCACTAACTTGATGGTCTTTTTCAATTGCATCTAATCCTAAACCAGTTCGAACACGGTCAATTTCTGTATCGATATCATAAAAATTTTTTGCCTCAAGTTCTTCTTGATATCTACCCGCTTTTTCCAACAACTTCTCGTCCATATTTTCAGCATAATCCGTATAGGCCTGCGTTTGTTTTTCACTAATATCATATAAACGTTGAAATGCTGTCTTCAAAAACTCAATAACCGTAATGCCTTCCGCAACTTCAGCATATTGATCTAAATAGCCAATTGTCGCACTTTTTTTCCATTTGATTTCGCCTTCATCAGGTAATTCTTGTCCAGTAATAATTTTGATTAATGTACTTTTACCAGCACCATTTTGACCAATGATACCCATATGATCCTCAGTGTTTAATTCAAAATGAGCATCCTCATATAATTGCTTATCCGCAAATTGATGGGAAAGTTGGCGAACTTCTAAAACTCCCATTGTAATCCTTCTTTCTAAAGACTAGTTATCATTGTTAACTTCCAATATTGCATTAAATACTTCTTGTGGTAATTCCATTTCAGCCTTAGAGCCCAATCGTTTATTAGCGCTTTGACGGCGTAGCATATCTTGTTTGGCAGCATTCTTTTTATCACTACTTGTTGTTGCGCTCTTACGAAGAGGCGGTACATTTGCACGCGAAATAGCTTTATTTTCGATAACTGCTTGTACTGGCATTGGGAATAATTTACGTGGAATTGAATATTTCAATTGCTCAACTAATTTCTGACCAATTTCCACAGCATCTTGTCTATGCACAACAAACCCTAGTGCATCGACTGTTGCATAGTTAACTAAAACGTCCATTTTAACAACGTCTGCTGTTTGATATCCTTTAAATTGCGTTTCCATTGTTGCATAGCCATGTGATAATGATTTTAATTGATTGAAGAAATCATAGGCAATTTCAGACGTTGGTAACGCATAATTCAATTCAGTTTGACCAGAATTGTATGACATATCTTGGAAAATACCTTTACGTTTTTCAGCTAATTTCATGATATCGCCCACTTGTTCATCTGGCACGGTCATATGAACATCTAAAAATGGTTCTTCAACATGATCAATTTCAGAAAAATTAGGGAATTGGACAGGATTATCAACAACAACTTCTTTACCATTTTTCAAAATAACGTGGTACGTAACATTAGGCGTCGTTGTTAACACCCCTAATTGGTATTCTTTTTCGAGACGTTCACGAATAATACTTAAATGTAACATCCCTAAGAATCCACATCTAAATCCTAGTCCTAAAGCATCTGACTTTTCTTCTTTATAATGGAAAGATGAGTCATTTAAAGCTAATTTTTGAATAGCTGATTTTAATTCTTTATAGTTATTATCTTTAGGATAAAATCCAGCAAAAACCATTGATTCTGATTCTTTATATCCAGGAAGTGCTTCTGGTGTCGGGTTACTTTGAGAAGTTAACGTATCCCCAATTTTAACTAGTTGAGGATCTTTTAGCCCTGTAATAACATAGCCAACATCCCCGGCATGTAGACTATCAACAGCCACCATGTCAGGTTTAAAAATACCTGCTTCTACTACTTGGAAATCAGTCGTTTGTTGCATAAATCGAAGTAAATTATTAGCTTTAAATTCACCATCAAAGACACGAATATAAGCCACAATTCCTTTAAATGCATCAAAATGTGAATCAAAAACTAATGCTTTAAGTGGTGCTTCAATATCACCGATTGGTTTTGGAATACGGTCTTTAATAGCCTCTAGAACCAAATCAACACCAATCCCAGTTTTAGCTGATATTAATAACATTTCGTCTTCATCAACGTCAGCTAATTCCATCAATTGAATTTTAGTTTCTTCAACATCAGCATTAGGATGATCAATCTTATTGATTACTGGAATAATTTTTAAGTTGTTTTCTTTAGCTAAACGGTAATTTGCAACCGTCTGTGCTTGCACACCTTGAGTGGCGTCCACCAATAAAATAGCCCCATCACTAGCAGCTAAACTTTTCGAAACTTCATATGAAAAATCAACGTGTCCCGGTGTATCAATAAAATTATATTCGTAAGTTTCACCATTAGTAGCTGTATAGTAACTACGAACCGTTCGTGATTTAACTGTAATCCCGTGTTCTTGTTCAACAGCCATTGAATCTAACAATTGACTAGACATCTCACGTTCACTGACAGTTTGTGTTTCTTCCATAATTCGATCAGCTAAAGTTGATTTACCATGATCAATATGGGCAATAATTGAAAAATTTCTAATTTGTGATTGTTTCATTATGATTAAACCTCATTTTCTAAATAATCATCTACTGTTTTAGAGTCTTTTTTATTATACGCTAAATTATCAACGTCGTAAGAAGAAGATTAAAAGCCGGTAAGAATGCCCAAGTATTTTAAAAACGAAAAAATAATGAACACAAATTTAACTAAGGTCAAATTCAGCTCATTATTTTTAATTTAAATAGTACCGTTTGCAAATTGGCTATTATATAAATCAGCATAAAACCCGTTTTTAGCAATCAAAGCATCATGATTTCCAGTTTCAATAATTGAGCCATTATCCATTACAATAATATTATCCGCATCACGAATCGTTGATAGACGATGCGCCACAACGAAACTTGTTCGGCTATCTAATAAGGTATCCATCGCTTTTTGAATCAAAACTTCAGTTCGTGTATCAACTGAACTCGTTGCTTCATCTAAAATTAAAATTTCTGGGTCAGCCAAAAATGCACGAGCAATCGTTAACAATTGACGTTGTCCTTGTGAAATATTTGAAGCGTCTTCATTCAGAACAGTTTGATAACCATCTGGTAATTGACGAACAAATGTATCAACATGAGCGGCTTTTGCTGCAGCATAAACCTCTTCATCCGTTGCATTTTCACGACCATATTGAATATTTTCCATAATAGTACCTGTAAATAACCAAGTATCTTGAAGCACCATCGAGATTGACTTACGTAAATCTTCTCGTTTCAAATTCTTAGTATCGACACCATTTAGTCGGATTGATCCCGCTGAGACATCATAAAAGCGTTCAATTAAGTTAATAATCGTTGTCTTTCCAGCACCTGTAGGTCCAACAATTGCTACCTTTTGTCCTTCGTTAACATCCAAATTATAATCTGTCATCAAAAGCTTCTTATCTGAGTAACCAAATTGAACATGATCAAAGGAAATTTTATTACCATTATCAGCAATTGGTAAGTCATCGTTACTTTCATCTTTCAATTCTTCTTCATCTAAGATTTCAAAAATTCGTTCTGCAGAAGCTACAGTTGCTTGAATCGTATTAGATAAGTTGGCAATTTGAGTGATTGGTTGTGAGAATTGGTTCACATATTGTAAAAAGGCTTGGACGTTACCTAAAGTAATTGTTCCTTGTGAAACCTTAATTCCACCAACAATTGCCACAAAGACATAGCCAATATTTTTAATAAAGTTCATTGCTGGCATAATTAATCCAGAAATAAATTGTGCTTTCCATGAACTTTTATAATAATCATTATTCTGTTTTTCAAAAATATCAATATTTTTTTCTTCTTTATTAAAAGTCTTAACAACCGTATGACCCGCATACGTTTCTTCCACTTGATTGTTCAAAAGTCCTAAACTCTTTTGTTGTCCAGCAAAGAACTTTTGCGAACGAGGCGCAATTAATGAGACAACAACCAAACTCAAAGGAACAATAATCAAAGCAATTAACGTTAATTGCCAACTAATTGAAAACATCATATAGAGAACACTGACAAAGGTCACAACACTTGTTACTAACTGTGTAAAACTTTGTTGTAACGTTCCAGAAATGTTATCCACATCATTTACAGCACGAGACATAATATCACCATTTGGATGTGTATCGTAGTAAGAAACAGGCACGCGTTCCATTTTAGCCTTAATATCTTTACGAAGTGCGTACACCGTTTTTTGAGAAATATTAGTCATGATTAATTGCTGCACAAAACTGAAAAGTGCAGACGCAATATACATAATACCAACTGTAAGTAAGATATTCTTAATTGCATCAAAATTAATTGGCAACGAGGTTACTTTCTGCCCCTGTTTCATTTGAGTGAATCCTTTAGTTACCCCAGAGAAAATCTCGGTTGTTGCGCGTCCTAAAATTTTAGGAGAAACCGCCTGGAAAATTACAGATATAATGGCTAGCACTAATACTATCCCTATTGAAATTAACCATGGTGACATGTATTTCGCTAAACGCCCAATTGTTTTCCAAAAGTTCTTAGGCTTTTCAACTGGTCGTCCAATATTGCCATGTCCACCTCGACCGCCCCGCATAGGTTGCGTTGCTTGTTTTGACTTATTATCTGCCATTACTCTGCATCCCCCTCTCTGATTTGTGACTGCATAATTTCTTGATAGGTTTCATTCGTGGCTTTCAATTCTTCATGAGTCCCTTTACCAACGATTTTTCCACCATCGATAACTAAGATTAAATCGGCACTTGTCACACTAGAAATCCGTTGTGCCACAATTACGACAACACTATCTTTGATGCTTTCATCCGTTTTAAGTGAGCCACGTAATTTAGCATCTGTTTTAAAATCAAGCGCTGAGAATGAATCATCAAACAAGTAAACAGAAGCTTTTTTAACTAATGCTCTTGCAATTGCAAGTCGTTGCTTTTGGCCACCAGAGAAGTTATCTCCACCTTGTTCAACTATGCCGTCTAAGCCATCCGCTGATTCTTCAACAAACGATTTAGCTTGTGCTATTTCTAGCGCATGCCACAACTCATCATCTGTTGCCGTTTCATTTCCAAACTGTAGATTACTTCGGATTGTTCCTCTAAAAAGAACTGTCTTTTGTTGAACAAGAGAAATTTGGTCGTGTAAGCTTACTTGGGTTAACTCATAAATTGATTTACCATCAATTTTAATATCGCCCGACTCAACATCAAACAATCGTGGAATTAAATTAATTAACGTTGACTTACCAGATCCAGTACCACCAATAATCGCAATCGTTTGACCCGCCTTTGCTTCAAAGTTAATATCTGTTAGGGCTTCTTTTTCAGCACCCGTATACCGGAAATTAACTTTATCAAATGACAATTGACTTGCTCCTACTTTACTACGATCAACTGTAATTGCATCAGGTTGGTCTTTTATCGAATTCTTCGTATCTAAAACTTCGTTGATACGTGCTGCAGCAGCTTGCGCACGAGGTAACATGACAAATACCATCGATAACATCATAAAACTTGATAAAATTTGCATTGCATACGTCATAAACGCAACTAGATTACCCACTTGCATCGACATATCTCCAATTAAATGACCACCATACCAGATAATTGCGATATTGGTTGCACTAAGAACTAAAGTCATCATGGGGAACATTAGCGCCGTAATTGAAAATACTTTACGGGCATTATCTGTATATTCTTTATTCACACGATCAAAACGATTTTGTTCATATTTATCTTGGTTAAATGCGCGAATAACACGAACACCTGTTAAACCTTCACGAAAGACAAGATTAATATGATCAATTCTTTTTTGTAACGTTTTGAACAGCGGCACTGCAAAATACATAACTGAAGCAATTAATATAATTAAAATTGGAACAGCTACTAAAAAAATCACGGTTAATTCTTTTTGTTTGTTATAAGCTAAAATACTAGCACCAATCAACATAATAGGCGCTTGGATCATCATTCTTAACATCATAACGGTAACGTTTTGAATTTGTAGAACATCAGTTGATGTTCTTGTAATTAAACTTGAATTTCCAATTTGATCAAATTCATGACTTGAAAAATTAAGTACTTTTTTGTAAATATGACTTCTTAATCTAAGTCCTAATTTTTGCGCTAAGCGTGAAGCGATAAAGACATTACCAACTGCCGCAACAATACCAATAGCTGCTACGCCTAACATGACATAACCCACCTGCCAGATATACGCAACATCGCCTTGTGAGACACCTTTATTAATCATGTCTGATGTTAATGTTGGTAAATATAAATCGCAGATAACTTGGACAATCATAAATATAAATGCACCAAACATTGCCCAAACGCTAACGCGATTTTTCATTACTTTTATCATTTATTTTTATTCCTTCCTTTTTGAAACACCAATAGCTACCCAGTTAGCCATTGTTTCATATTCTTTTTGTAACTCTTCAACAGGTATTTCAATACCTTCTCTTTGTTTTGAAAAATAATCATTAATAGTTTTCATAAATGGACTCATTAAAGAAAACATAAGTAAACTAATTTCTTCATCTGAGGAAATGGTTAGTAAAGACCGATCAATTTCACTCATAATATCAAAATCTGCTTTTAAATTTTGATGAAATGGTCCACCAAAATGTGGCTGTTTCCCACTATGATGCGGGTGGTGAGGATGATGTGGCTGCATCCGACTACTCATTTTAAAGTCCATTCGGACAAAGGCGTTTTTAAAAAATGCAGCATCTTCTCCGGACACTGTATTCGCAATCGTTTCTGAAAAAAAGGTCTTCATAGTCGTCACGACATCACCTTGATTTCGTTTTAATAATTCACCAAATCTTTTAGTTTGATTCTGTCGAATAGTATCAAAATAATAAAAGTATAAATCTTCTTTATTTTCGAAATATTGGTAAAAACTCCCTCGCGGAATATCTGCAATTTTTATGATATTACTAATTGATGCTTCAAACAGGGGTACTCTTGAGAACTCTTCTTTAGCAGCATCCAATATCCGTTGTTGCTTATCTTCATCTAAATTAAAATACGTTTTTTTAGGCATATTTTCTCCTTTATACAAAAAATGACAAGCTGTCATGTGACAACTTGTCATGTTACTAGTCTTTATTTAAAAATGCAACTTTATTTACTTATTCTTTTCTTAAAGATTCAACTGGATCAAGTTTTGATGCTCTGTTTGCTGGTAAGAAACTAGCAACCATACTAATCAAGACACTGATTAAAATACCAGAGAATACATAACTAGCTGTAACTTTAACAATCGTAACATCGAATGTTGCAACTGAGAATGCATTTAACCCAAAGGCTAAAATATACGTTACGCCAACACCAATTAAGCCAGATGCTAATCCAATTAGGAACGCTTCGGAAACAAATATACGGCGAATATCCTTACGACGTGCTCCTAAAGCTTTCATAACACCGATTTCTTTTGTTCTTTCAACAACAGATATATTTAGAACCACTAATATCATAATTGCAGAAACGAGCAATGATATCGCAGCTACGGCCGTTAAAACGTCTGTCAAAATATCTAACATTTGAGTAAACATTTCTGACATTTTTTCTTGAATTGAACCTGTGTAACCCAATGATTTAACTTTAGCTTTTATACCTGCCGTATTAGCCTTATCGTTTGTATGAAGATAAACAACATTTGGTTTAATTGTTTCATTATTATCTTCAACTAATTGTTGTAAGTCAGCGTAATTCAAGTAAACTAAACTGCTTGAACTGCTACTTCCAGATGCTTCATAAATTCCGGCAACTTTGAACGTTTTCTTAATCGTTTTTTCGTTATAAACAATCGCAATTTTAACTTGTTTACCAACAATGTTCTTGCCTAATGAATCTGCAGTTGTTTTATCTAATAAAATGCCATCCTTACCTGGTTTAGTACCCTTGGTAATGTTTGATTTTGTAATACCTGAGTTCATTGTACCCAACTGCATCAAACTAGCTTTTTTATCCTTATATGAAACTGTATTTGTACCTAGTGAAATTGCTGTATAACCCTTTTGTAGCTCATTCACATGTTTAATATTTGTTAACTTATTAATATCTTTTTTAGAAAATGATCCTGTCTGACCAGTAATTGCAGCCATTTGACTTTGTTGTTCTTTAGCTTGCGCTGCTTGGGCTTGAGAACCAGCAGCTGGTGTTGCTGTTTTAGAACTACTACTTGAAGAACTTGTTTTTGCCTTCATATGAACTTCAGTCACATTGGGATTCACGTAGCTAGTCATCGTATCCTTTATATAACTTGTTACCCCTTTTCCAAGCGATAACATTAAAACAACAGACATAATCCCAATACTTGAGCCAATAGCAACAAGTAAATTACGAGAAAATTTAGCTTTCATATTAAGTGCAGCTAATCGAATTGCAGACCATAGACTTAAATTCTTAGGCGTTTCGCCTTTAAATTCATCTTCATTAGTATGCAACTCTAATTGTTCTTGTTCGGAATCAGAAATAATTGCACCATTATCAATTCGTACAACACGACTTGAATATGCCGCAACGCGATCTGAATGAGTAACCATTAAAACTAATTTACCACGCTTTGCGATATCTTTGATAATTTCTAAGACAGCATCAGTTGTCTCTGAATCCAAAGCACCTGTTGGTTCATCAGCAATAATGACATCAGGATCATTCATTAAGGCACGTGCAATAGCAACACGTTGTTTTTGCCCACCAGATATTTGATCTGGCTTCTTTGTCATATGATCTTGTAACCCAACGTCTGTTAATAATTTTTTAGCACGTTTGACACGTACTGATTTATCAACATTTGAAAGCGTCATTGCCATAGCAACGTTATCAATCAAACTTAAATGAGGAATTAAATTAAAATTTTGAAAAATGAATCCAATACTCTTCTTATGAAAGTTAACAAGTTCTTTTTCAGAAAAATCACCAATATTTTCACCATTATACGTAATTTCGCCATCAAAATTTGAATCCAATCCACCTATTAAGTTCATTAATGTTGATTTACCACTTCCGGATTCACCAACTATTGAAACTAATTCTCCTTTGTCAAAAGAAGCATTAATGTCTTTTAAAGCCTTGAATGTCGTACCACCAGCCATATTATACGTTTTTGAAACGTTTTTTATTTCTAGAATCAATTTGTCTCCCCCTATTTCCGTTTTTATGACAGACTGTCATAATGAGCTGGTTTTTATTATAGATAATCACACTCACAAAAGCAAAGTATTTCGCTCCACCTTTACCCATTCTTTACAATTTCAGGTGTAAATCATTACACGATTCATACAGAACCATAACATTTAACTGATATTATGAAGTTGTTCTTAAATACGAATACAAAATAAAAGGGGAAGTTAATTATGAGAAAGAAAACAGCAATTATTTCGATAGCAGCAATGGGTCTTTTATTGTTGGCAGGATGTGGTAAATCATCATCTTCTTCAGATGATTCATCAAAAATTACAGGTAAAATTACTATTGTTGGATCAACTGCTTTACAACCTTTAGTTGAACAAGCAGCTGAAACCTATCAAGCAGATAATTCAGGTTTAACAATTGGCGTGCAAGGTGGTGGCTCAGGTACTGGTTTAAGCCAAGTTTCTACAGGTGCTGTTACCGTTGGTAATTCTGACATTTTTGCAGAACAAAAAGACGGCGTAGATGCTAAAAAGATTGTTGATCACAAAGTTGCCGTTGTTGGTATTGCACCTGTTGTCAACAAAGATACAAAAGTAACTAACCTCTCAAAAGCACAACTTGCTAACATTTTCTTAGGTAAGACAACAAACTGGAAAGAACTTGGCGGAGCAGACCAAGCGATTGTTGTCATTAATCGTGCTTCTGGTTCGGGTACACGTACCGTATTTGATAGTAGTATCCTTCCAAATAAAACAGCTAAACAAACACAAGAACAAGATTCAAACGGTACAGTTCAAAAAATGGTATCTTCAACACCAGGTGCCATCAGCTACTTAGCATTCTCGTACTTAAAAGATAACATCCAAGCATTATCTATTGATAACGTTAAACCAACATCAAAAAATGTTGAAACAAACAATTGGAAAATTTGGTCATACGAACATATGTATACTAAAGGTTCTCCTAACTACGCAACAGCTAAATTTATTGGTTATATTCAATCAGACAAAATTCAAAACGGCTTAATCAAGAAATTAGGTTATATCTCAATTTCAGATATGAAAGTTGAAAAAGACGCTAAGGGTACTATTGAAGAAATTAATAAATAGCTGTAAAAAATAGAACATTCAATACAAAAAGCTCATAATTATTAGATCTAAATCTAATAATTATGAGCTTTTTTATATTTAAATAGTGTTAAAGGTTATGAAATTTGTTTTATATTGGTATATTGCGCCAATCATATTAGCATCTCCATAAAAATAACATGTTTTTAAATTATACTTAAGGCCATCCGCACGTTTGGCAATGATTAATTGATTAATATATTTATTTAGTGTTTTAATCAAACCAGGTCTTTCAGATATAGCGCCTCCAATTAAAACAAGGTCAGGATCATACGATACAAGTAGATTAAACACTCCTACGGCTAAATGTTTATAAAAATCATCTACAATTTGGCATGCCTTATCATCACCAGAGTCAGATAAATCAAATAATTGTTTTCCGTTAATTTCACGATTATTTTCTGAAGAATACTGTTTGGCAAGATTTACTGGACTAACCAACTCACTGAAAGTACGATCATCATTTACATCTAAAATCATGTACCCAAATTCGCCACCAAATAGATTACTTCCGGCCTTTAATTTTTTATTCATTATTACAGAACCACCAACTCCAGATCCAATGATAATAGAAACAAAATCATCTACATCTTTAGCGTTTCCAATCCAATTCTCAGCTAATGCTGCACAATTAGCATCGTTTTGTATAGAAACTGGTACGCCTAAATATTGTTCCAACTCATCCCTAATCGGAAAATTGTGTATATAAGGGATGGCGCTAATCCCATGAATAATTCCATTTACCGTATCAACTGATCCTGGAGAACTAATGGCTATACCTTCAGCGTTCTGACAACTATTATATAAATTTTTAATTAAAGTTTTCATATCTTTCCACGTCTCAGGGGTCTCCCTCTTACCACGTGAAATGAACTGATTTTCTTTCCATTCTCCATACTTTACGGTTGTCCCACCAATATCAATTGCTAATATAGTTCCCATTGTTCTCCTTTTCAGTCATTCGACTAATATTTTTAGTATCTGATAATTATAATTTTTAATAAACGTATTAAATTAAAGAAGTTCTCATAGCACGTCTATAATGCGTCATTTTATACGGCGTTTTTTTTAATTGATTTATACATAGTTATAATTTCTTTAGCTAAATCAATATAACAGATACTCGTCATTAGCCAATCTTGCGAATGTATCAAATACAAATTAAGTTTCGTTTTTTCACCATTGGCCTCTTTTGTTAACAAAGTAGTTTGGATATTGTGCACCTTAGTTAACGCCTCTTGTGCTTGGTTCATAAAATCATCAGATTTAGAAAAATCAGACTGCTCAGCCATGCGGATTGCTTGAGCGGCAAATCCCTTCGCATTCCCCGATTCCATAATAATTCCCATTATTACAGTCATATCTTTATCATTCATATTTTTCATCCCCATTTCACTAAATTTATTTTATTCCGCAATTAAATTTACTGCTGTTTGTAATACTTTTTCACCGTTCATCATCCCATAATCTAGCATATCAATGACGTCCATAGGAATTCCAGCAGCATCAGTTTTACTTTTAATTTCTTCCTTCATATAACTGACCTGTGGCCCTAATAACAATACATCCGGATGAACACTTTCAATTTGATGGTCTACATCTGATGTTGATGTTGCAAATATTTCATAATCTTTTTTCTGCTTAGAAGCTGCCGCCTGCATTTTTGATACTAGTAGAGATGTAGACATACCAGCTGAACAAGCTAACATAATAATTTTTTTCTCCATGATTTTTTATTCCTTTCACTCTGCTTTATTATTTAATTCTTGCTCTTGTTCTTGATTACATAAATATTGATCATATTTTTTAGCGAATGGATAGTATCCGACAGCTGATATTACTAACGTTACCGCTTGCCATAAGGCCATCTTCCAACCTCCAATTAAAAATCCTGAAATAACTGCTGGCGTTGTCCAAGGTGCCGCAACACCATTTAAAGGTGGTACAATTCCGAAATAAATTACCCCATAAGTAGAGATTGCTACAATAACTGGTACCATGAAAAATGGTATAGCTAAAAATGGATTCATAACTAAAGGTAATCCGAAAAGAAAAGGCTCATTAATATTAAAAATAGCTGGAATAAGCTCAATTTTACCGATTGTTTTAAGCTGAACAGATTTAGCTGCAACTAGTGTGAAAATAACTAGTCCGATGGTTATTCCAGATCCCGTCAAGTTAATAAAATTATTATAAAATTCATTAGTAACAATATGTGCCCCGTTACCTAACGATAATTTACCAGCTTGATATAAAGCAGCGTTTCCAGAAGTATTAGGAATTAAGAAGGCTCCTGCAATTCCACCGACAATCAGTCCTCCGTGAACACCAAAGAACCAAAAGAATGATACTAAGAAGGCAATCAATATAGCCCCAATTAATGAATCTGATAGTCCTTGCATAGGTGCTGCTAACATCTTATAAATGAGATTTAACATATCTGTATTTAACACTGTCTTAATTAAAGCAAAGATTAACATAGTAACAGTTAATATAACACCAGATGGAATCATGGCAGTAAATTGATTAGCAACACTAGTTGGCACTTGTTCTGGGAGTGTTATTTTCCAACCAGCTTTAATCATTTTTGTATATGCCCAACCTACCAAAATACCTACAATAATTGCAGCCACCATTCCTTGACCGCTCAACCAACTAATGTTAATTACACCATTAACTGGCGACTGCATGAATGATTGAAGCGAATGAGGTAATTTGTCTATATTTTCTGTTATTGCAGAACCACTTAGGACCTCTTTACCAGCACTGTTAACAATACCTGCTCCATTTTTACCCATTACTCCGGCTAAAGGTGCGGCCACTTGGAGCATCTGTAACATCAAGAAAGATGATAATGCTGTCAATGCAGCGGGTAATGCCTCATATCCCTCATTACGAACATATACGTACGCGATACCAACTACCGCCCAGATAGATAAAATACCAAATGTTGTTGTATATGCTTGTGTGAAAAATGCTGACCAACCTGAATCTTTAAGCGCATCTGCAACACTTGGCACCGGGAAATTGGACAAAATTAAAAATATGGATCCTATAATAATAAAAGGTAATGCGTATACCATTCCATCTTGCAGAGCCCTTATAGGTTTTGTATTCACAAATTTCATAATTATAGGTAATAACTTATTCGTAATGAACGTGTTTGCTTTATTTTCAGTTTTATTTTCCATTATATTTTTTCTCCATTCTCTTCTAAGATATCCTTAAACCAATAATATGATTTTTTTGGAACTCTCTTCATATCTTTCAAATCATGATTTGTTCTATCAACAAAAACTGCACCATATCTTTTCTCCATGTCACCATGTGAACTAGGAATATCAATTAATCCCCAACCCAGATAGCCCACAACTTGAGCACCATCAATAAACATTGCATCCTTCATAGCCTTAATATGACTTTTATGATATTCAATTCGAGCATCATCTTGGATTATATTTGTGCTGTCCCTGTGCTCCTTGATGCCAATTCCATTTTCAATTGGAAATACAGGTAATCTATAACGATTATGCAAATCTGTAATTACATTTCGGAATCCTAAGGGATCAATATTCCATGACCACTCACTACTAGATAAATAAGTATTTTCTTCTACACTATAATTCATATATCTATTTGGTGCCTCGTCACTTGGAATTTTATCAGCATCCATGACCATTGTGCGATAGTAACTAAAGGAAATGAAATCAGATTTAATTTTATTTAAATATTGCTTATCTCTATCTTTAAAATCCATTTGAATATTATTCACTTCTATATATTTAAGTACTTCAGGAGAATATGATTGTCCGACAAATAACGAATTTAGATTTTCATAAATAAATTCATTTTGTTTTCTTACTGCAAAAGAATCTTTTGGATTAGTCGTTGCTGGATAAACTGGTGTATATGCCAACATACCTCCAATCTTAAGTTCTTTATATTGTTCATGAATATATTGTGCAATTTGTGCGTGAGCTATCATCGTATGATGGAATATGGTATACATATCGTCAATTGTTTTTTCCGTCTTGGTATATCCAGAAATATGAAATGTTTCATCAGTGAAGTATAGATTATGTTCATTAAATGTAATCCAATATTTAACTCTGTCTGAAAAATGATCAATAACGACTTTCCCAAACCTAACAAAAGCATCAACAGTTTTACGAGATAGAAATCCACTTTGCTTTTGGGCCAACGCTAACGGCATGTCAAAGTGATAGAGACAAACCATTGGCTCAATACCACGCTTAATCATCCCATCAATTAATCGGTCATAATACTCAAAACCTTTCTCGTTGATAGTTCCATCACCATCAGGTACTATTCGAGTCCACGATATCTGAATGCGATACATATTCATATTCATATCTGCAATTAAATCCAAATCTTCTTCATATCTGTTAAACTCATCAATCGCATCGTGCCAATCGGATACACCTTTATCTGAGTCACGGATATCATAAACTGATAGCCCTTTACCATCTGCCTGCCATGCTCCTTCTGTCTGCATACTTGATACAGAATTACCCCAATAAAAACCTTTAGGCATCTTATTTTCATTTATCATATATCAATCAACCCTTCTTCTAATAAATTATTTTTTAACTAAGAAATCGCTTTCATTTACTATTATATATCTTTTGTATAATAAAACAATACTTTTGTTATACAAAAGATATATGTTTTATTAAACTCTGGCTATCACTTATATAGAAAAGAGGGTAGTTGAGTGTTATAATTCGGTATTAACCGATTAATTAGTCATACTAAATATCGGTACAATATTCTCTAATTCTAAAATAGTTACATCATACCTATTTTTTTTGAGATCTAATTTTTAATAAGCAGAGTAATATACTTTTTAAAATCGCACCTAAAGTTTAAATAATACTAAATTTGACATTAAAATCTATGGGGGAACAGGGATTTATGAAAAAATATGAGTTAGTTAAAAATATAATTCGGGAACGAATACTTTCTAATATATATCCAAAAGGTAGCATTTTACCTGATCAAAAAGTATTATCTGCTAGCTTCGATGTCAGTTCAATAACCTTAAAGAAGGCGTTAGATGACTTAGCACGAGAAGGATTTATATTAAAAAAATCTGGTTTTGGAACAGTTGTTATAGGTCCCTCGACTCTTATCAATAGCGTTGATGCACCGGCAGATAATTTTGATGGATTAAGTAAACAAGAAGGACGGGACAGAATAACAAGTCACGTCATTAAGTTTGAAGTTGTATTCCCTCAAAAAGAGGTTCAAACTCATTTAAATATTAGTGCAGAAGAGCCAACATACCATATTATTAGACTCCGACTTTTAGATGGAAATCCTTTCATCTTGGAAGATACGTACATGCCTGTTAAATTAGTTCCAGGTTTATCAAAATCCGTACTGGAAACTTCCATATATAGTTATATTAAAAATACGTTAGGGTTAAATATGTCAGGTATGTCTAGAAAAATACAAGCCAGACAAGCCACTGAATTAGATATCAATTATTTAAACGTTGTTGAACAAACGCCAATATTAGAAGTAGAACAAATTGTTTGGCTTGTGAATGGTCACGCCATCGAGTACTCAAAATCAAGAAATGAATTTAATAAACGCTCTTATTTTGTTTTTGAATCAAATTAAACTGGCACACTTATGAACTAACTTACATTAAAAATAATTATCTGTACTTAATATATGTGGGTACGCAAAAAGGCATAATTCCAAAGTTATATTGGAATTACGCCTTTTTGCGTACAAAGTATTTAAATATTATTTTTATAAATTAGCATCCATGTTAAATATTATTTTTATAAATTAGCATCCATGTTAAATGTTAATTTAGATAATGTTAATCCTTCAGTAATGAATTGACCAATCATGTTCATCGTTCTTTCACGCATATCAGCAACAATTGCGTAATTTTGTTGTGTGAGGTAGTTTGTTAATTCATCCCCACTCATATCTGTAGATGCTGCATCAATATCAGCAACCATCGTCTTCAACTGTTGACGACATGCCTTTAAGTAATCAACATTTTCTTGAATAAAATGAGAATAATGTGATTCTGTTAACATCGAAACCGTACGATACATCCAATAAGCACTATTCATATCTAGTGTTAACGGTGTTTCGCTGTAACTTGGGTCTGTGTCTGTTGCATTCGTGTAGAATGGCACAAATGGTGCAAATGCTGGAACACCTAAACAGATCCACATTAATGCAGAATGTGCATCATCAACATTATTTCTCAATTGAAGAACGTGTGCATTTTGTGTTCTATTCATTGAAATAGGACGGAATCGTAAACGATCTTCATCAGCACCATGACCAAATGGATCATATTGTGTTTCATTGTAATGTGAACCTAAAATAGCAGTCACATCTTCAACACTGATTTTTTTATTTGCGTAACAAATGAATGGTAATTCACTTGAAGTTGGTTCTTGCTTAATTTCTGGATTCAAACAACGTTGACCATACCAGACACGAGGTGTGTTGTAATGACGATCTTTTTCTGTGTCTGTTCCAAAAATATGACGGAAGTTCCAGCCTGTTTTATCAGGGTTTAAATGATGCTCTTCTACATATTCACGGATACCGTCTGACCACATAAAGTTATCTGTATTATCAAAATCAATTTCTTGAATAGCAACTTGATTAGCTGCAACAGCATAAGCATCATCTGGAATACGTTGTGCAATCCAGTGATGTCCGGTAACAATTTCCATGTACCAAACATCATTTTTATCACTAAATAAGACACCATTTCCTTCAGGTGAACCGTATTTTGTAATTAAAGCCCCTAAATATTCAACACCATGTTTTGCTGATTTAATATAAGGTGCAACCATTGTTTGTAATGAATCTTCTGCTAAACCATTTTTAATTAAAGGATCGTATGCTAAAACACGTTCATTCGCATAGACACTTTCTGTTGCGCTCATTGCAACATTTTTTTCATTAATACTACTTTCATCAAAGACACCTTTGCTGGATACCTCAACATTAGGTGTTGCTGTCCAGCGATACCCATTTTCTGGTAATGGTGCAGTAAACCCATTTTTATTCGAAGTTAACGTTTCATGACGTCCGGTTACTGCAGGGTACATCAAGAATCGTTGTGGTGTAATAGGCAAAAACGTATCATCATTTCTAGCAATCATCGTTGAGCCATCAATTGTGGCCTTCTTACCAACTAAAATTGTTGTACATGCTTGTTCCATCATAAATAATTCACTCCTTCTCATTATTAAATACCCTTATAGTGTACAACTTTTATCTTCATATAAACATGCTATTTTTATATACTTTAAGAAACAGTTAAATCTAGTTTACAACTCTAGATGTAAATGCTAATATAAAGATATTACGTTAAGGGGGGTTATCATTTGAGCCAAAAAGTTCCATCATCTTTTTTAAATTGGCTAGATAGCTTAAAGAAAATTACATTACCTGATTGGCAAGATTTCCCGGAATTAGACCTTTATATGGATCAATCCGTGAAACTTGTTAATCAATACTTAGAGCCATTACACTTAATGCCTGTAACACCTACAATGGTCAATAATTACGTAAAAAAAGAAGTTATGTTTAAACCCATCAAAAAAAGATATCGCAAGGAACATTTAGCAGCAATCATTGTTATTACTGTTTTAAAATCTGCTTTTCCGTTAGATGTTATCAAGAATGGTATCGACCAAATTTTAGTCGATAACTCATCTGAAGATGCTTACATGAACTTCGCTTTAATTTTTAACGAACAACTTAAATCTTTAACCTTTGATACCAACTTAAAGCCCGTCACGACTGAAACAACAATCATTGAATTAGAACAACGAACGGCTGCAAGTGCCGTGATTAATCATATTATCAGTGAAAAATTAGTTATATTAATGAAGGAGGCCAATTAAATGATGAGTAAAGAAAAAATAGCAGTATTAGTAGATTCAGGTTCGGATATTCCTAAAGAATTTATGGAACAGGAACATATTTATATGGTCCCTATTTTAATTACATTCAGTGATGCAACTTACTTAGATCGTATCTCTATCTCACCTGCGGAAGTTTATGAACGTATGGAGACTGAGATTCCAACAACCGCAACGCCTTCAGGTGGCTCAATTAACGACGTTTTTGACCAAATTAAAGCCGATGGCTATACACATGTTATTGCAACAACGATCTCAAGCGGTTTGTCTGGTACTTATAATTCAATTAAAACATTCGCCAAATTATCATCATTAACTGTTGAAGTCATCGATACAAAAAATGTTGGTATTGGTGGTGGATTAGCTGGTATTTTAGCATCAAACTTAATTAAAGAAGGCAATTATTTTGACGAAATTGTCACAAAGGTTCAACTAGCGGTTGATAGAAGTAGTGTCTTTTTCTATTTACCAACCCTACACTATCTTCAAGTTGGTGGCCGTATTGGACGTGTCTCTGGTCTTATGGGGAATCTCTTAAACATCAAACCAATTATTTCATGTGATGAAAATGGTATTTATTATCCTATTGCAAAAGCTCGAGGCGAAAAAGCTGCACTAAAAAAATTATTATCACTCGTTGATGATAAGATTGGCGATTCTCTTCATTTCGATATAGCCGTTGCATATGGTAATAATGAGCCTTTAGCAGCAAGTATCTTCGAAACCTTAAAAACTAAGTATCCAAATGCTGAACATTTTTACTTTGGCGATGCATCACCTGCTCTTGGTGTTCATGCTGGCCCTGGTGTTATCGGTATTGGTGTTGAAATTTTAGACTAAAAATAAAGAAGCAAACCGATAAATACGGTTTGCTTCTTTATTTTTAGTCTAATTAGTTGCATACTTATTTTCAATTTGTTTAAGCATTTTTTTGAAATTTCTCTTCTTAAAGAAACTCATAAGAATACTCATGAAGGCATCATTCATTTGTTGCATCTTGCCTTTAGAAGTCATGACTTCTTTATAACTTAACAAACAACGTTTATCATCAATTACCTTAATATCGTAACTTACATCAAATTTATTACGATTGTTATCCGTTTGAAAATGATAACTTTCGTTTTCAACTATTTTTGTTACTTTTAAAGCAGCTGATTGTGTTTTTGAAAACTTTTTCGTGAACGCAAAACCCTCTAATTGATTTTTTGTTAATTTCTGACCTGTCTGATCTTTAATATCATATAGTACGGACTCCATAATTTGATCAAATAGATAATCTGCAGGCATTTTTAATTTCATTTCCATTTCCATCAGTCATTCGCCTCCATTTTTAGTCATTAAATCCATTTTGTTCTGTCATTTTTTTAAACCAGTAACCGCTCTTCTTAATTGTGCGTTTTGCTTCATTATCTAAATCAACACTAATAAATCCGTAACGGTTCTTGTAAGCATTTAACCATGACCAATTATCCATACATGTCCACATATGGTAGCCATGAACGTTACTACCTTCTTCAAGTGCCTTATGAACCCATTTCAAATGATCTTGAACAAATTCAATTCGATAATCATCATTAATTTGCCCATCTGCATTAATAAATCTGGCTTCATCTTCAACACCCATCCCATTTTCAGAGATGAAACAATCAATATTACCATAATTATCCTTAATATTGATTAGTGCATCATAAATTCCTTTTTCATAAATTTCCCAGCCACGATAAGGATTAACTTTTTTTCCAGGCATATCGTATACTGTATAAAAATCTTCAGGCATCCAGCCATTTTCACCTTCTGGTTCGGCTTTAATTATTTTCGCCGCTGCTCGCCTTGGTTGATAATAATTAACGCCTAATAAATCGATAGTATTTTCTTTAATAACATCTAAATCACTTTGATGATAGATTGGCATTAAGTCATATTCATGCAACCACTCAACAATATCTTGAGGGAAAGTGCCTTTAATTGCGGGATCTAAAAATGAACGATTAAAGAATCCATCAACAAATTTGGCTGCTTTAACATCTGCTGGATTTGTCTCATCTTTTGGATACGTTGGCATTAAATTTAAAATAATCCCAATTGTGCCACCTAAATTGAGTGAATGATACTTTTCAACTGCTTTAGCACTTGCCAATGCTTCATGATAAGCCACCTGGACACCATGCTTTAAATTACGTTCATCAGGTAAATGCCATCCATATAAATACCCACCCTCAACTGGAACAATCGGTTCATTTTGAGTAAACCATTTTTTAACGCGATCGCCAAATAATTTAAAACAAGTTTCTGCATAGTCCGTATACAAGTCTACAACTTCACGATTTAACCAACCACCATTTTCTTGTAACACCATTGGCATATCAAAATGGTAAAGGTTCATAAAAGGTTCAATTCCAGCGGCAATTAAATCATCTATTAAATGGTTATAAAAGGTAACAGCTTCAGGATTAACCTCTCCAGTGAATGGATTTGGAATCAAACGTGACCACTGAATTGAAGTCCGATATGAATTATGACCTGTTTGTTTCATCAAAGAGATATCTTCTTGGTATTTTTGATAAACCCTTGATGTATTTTCGGGTCCAACCTGATTAAAGAACTTTTCAGGGCTTGCTTGATACCAAGCATCCCAAATATTATCAGCTTTTCCATCTCCTGAAACACGACCTTCAGATTGTGGTCCACTCGCAGCTGACCCCCACCAGAAATCTTTTGGAAATTCATATTTAACCATAGTAAACTCCTTTATTTAACACAAAATCTCTTTACAGAATAACGTAAAGAGATTCGCTTTTATTTTATTTTTTTGCTGCTTCAGCTTCTGCTTCAGCTTTTTCAATTTGTTTTGTTGCTAAGATAACGAATGGTGCGTAAATTAACGCTGAGATAACCACATTAACTGCGGCTAAAACCCCACCAGCTAAACTCTTAGTTGCCAAAATCCCGCCAATTACTGGTGGTGTAACCCATGGGGGCATTACCGTTGCTGCTGGCACAATTCCAGTGGCGGTTGCAATATACGCAACAGTCACAAGTACCATTGGTGTCAAAATAAATGGTACGAACATAATTGGATTCAACACAATTGGAAGTCCAAACATCATTGGTTCATTGATATTGAAAATACCAGGAGCTGCTGATAGTGATCCAATCATTTTGTAAGGTTTATTTTTACGACCAACAATGAAGATGGCAATAATCAAACCAATAGTTGCACCAGTTCCACCTAAGTTAACAAATGAATCGAAGAAAGGTTTGTTAACGATAAAAGGAATTGTTTTACCTTCACTAAGTGCTTTAACGTTAGCTGCAATAGCAGGTGCGTTAATTGTTTGCATTAATGGATCAATCATATTAGCTCCATGTAAACCAAAGAACCATAAGAATGGTGCAATAAATGCTAATAATAATGCTGATGGATATGAATTTGCCAAGCCCATAAATGGTTCTTGAACAAGTTTGTAGAATGATGCAATAATATCAGTTACGCCGAATCCTTGGAATAATGTATTGATAAAGGCAAAGATTGTAACAACAATCATTGCTGGAAATAATGAAGCGAATGCTTTTGCAACAGCAGGTGGAACACCATCAGGCATGTTAACGATTAAATGTTTGTTACCACTTAAACGTTGGAATAATTCTGCTGAAACCAAACCGACAACAAGTGCAACGAATAATCCTACTGAAGACATCCCAGCTAATTGCAAACCACCTAAAGCGAAGAATGAAGCAACTGATACTGTACCAGCAGCCATACCATCTTTACCATATGATTTTGCAACGTTATGAGCTACTAAGAATGCAACGAATAATGACATAATACCAAAACTAGCATTCCAAACGCCTGCTCCTACACCCTTCCAGATTGGAACATCGTTAACTATTTTAGGAAATAGTCCGTCCATAAAATTTGAAAAACCTGGAATTGGTAAGTTATTAATTAATGTTCCCAGAGCACCTAAAATCATAAGTGGCATAATAACAACGAATGCATCTCGAATTGCCACCAAATGTCTTTGTGCCCCAATTTTTGAAGCTACTGGAATAAAGTGAATATCCATCCATTTTATAAATTTGTCCATGAGTAGTTCCTCCTTAAAGTTTAGTACTTATCCTATTTTTTTGTATAGATCTACTACCTCACCAGCTAAGTCTCTAAATGTAATCGCATTCATTAAATGATCTTGTCCATGAACCATTAATAAACTAACTGGTACCGGATCCCCTGAAGCTTCTTGCGTTAACATGGCTGTTTGAGAATGATGTGCTTCAATGAGTGATTTGTCAGCATCAGCTAACTTAGCAGCTGCGGTTTCAAAATCGCCTTTTTTAGCGGCGTGAATTGCTTCCATAGAATCACTTTTAGCGTTTCCACCATTAACAATCAGCCCCATGATTGTTTGCATTTGTGCATCATTTTCGTTCATATCTGATTACCCCTTTTATTTTTTATTTAATTAAGCTTTTAGCTGTTGCAAGAACTTTTTCGCCATTCATCATGCCGTAATCTTGCATATTGATAACTTCTACCGGAATATTTTTGTCAGCAACCTTTTTTTCAAATTCATCTTTCATAAAACGAACTTGTGGGCCTAACATTAAAATATCAACTGGTTTTGATTCAAGCATTGAATCTGCCTCTGAAGCACCAACTGCAAAGATTTCTGAATCATAGTTCTCTGCTTCTGCAGCCTTTTGCATTTTTGACACCAATAAACTTGTACTCATACCCGCTGAACAAACTAACATAATCGTTTTCATAATTTGCCACTCCTTTTTCTATTTATACTCTTATATACGCAAGTTCCATGCCAAAAATAAAGACCATCGAAAAGGCTTTAAGAAAGCGCTTTCGATGGTCTTTTATTTTATTTGCACACTACTAGTCACTATTACACACTGACTTTATTCAACGTATTACCCATAAAAATTTGGACAATATAGGCAACTTCATCATCTGAAATCTTAATATTATACATTTTTTCAACAATAATCAGGGCCGTTTTAACTATTTCCATCTGTAAATGATTCTCAGCTGAAAATTCTTGGACATTCTTAAACGGTTTAATTGATTGATTTTTCAATCTTGAATCTACTAGAAATGCTAGATGCATCATGATCCCTACGATAATCTCTGGATCAAGAACAATCTGTAAATCTGATTAAATTTTAATAATCATGGTTTGAATAGTATGAATTAAATCTGGGACAGAATTAACTGAATTAATACTACCTTCCAATGCATTAATTGTTTCTCGCGTTAAGTCGTTATCAGACAACATCCGCTGCAAAACTTGTAAGGTTTCATCATTAAAGATATCTAAAGCAGAAAAGAATGGCACTCTTTGGTAAGAAACCTCGACGGTACCAACAATTGCCTTCACATCATAATCGCGCATTAATGTATTAATGTGCTTTTTAAATGCATCTTTTTCTAAATATTGCATCCGAATTACTTTAACTTCGTCTTCGTTTACAATTGGCATAATACGATCATATAATCTTGCGGCGACACCTTCGCCGGTAAAACAAGCTACGATAACTGCTTTTTTCCTAGGATGCATATGGAAAAACTGCTCTTTTACAGACGATTCAAAAATATGTTGTGCATTTGCGTAAATATCTTCTAGTTCACGACCGGCAATCGCAATTCTTAATGATTCAAGCACAACTAACGTACTCGTCATTGAAACAGCTCGAATATTAATCCCTGTTTCTTCACCTAACATTGATGCAAAACTAGTTAAAGAGCCCATGTCAGTTAAAAGTAATAACCCTTTTTTCAATTGTTCCTGACTATCCAGTACATAATCTCGTACTTGATCATAAATTTCCGAAACATTTACATCAAGTGGCATATTAATTGCTTTTCCCTTTGTTGTACCAAGTAATTCTTGTGCTGTCTGTAACATAGAAGAAGCCGTTGATGCCCCGTGCATTAGCACGATGATACCGACTTTAATTTCATTTTGTTGTTTCTTAACACTTAAATCAGAGCTCAAAAACATTGTAATAAATCCAATTTCATCTAATGGAATTTCAATATCAAATTCATGTTCAATTTTATCTGCCATTTCCAGTGCAACACGAAAGGCTTTTGGATTTTTTTGTCGTAAATTATTTAAATCAGGATGAATAATTGCGACATTTTTCCTGATTCTTTCAATAGCACTAACAAGGTGTAATCCAAATGCAAATCGTGCATTTTCATTATATTTTTGCCCTAATTTATTCTGGGCTAAGTCATAAACTTCATTGGTAACCGTCCAAATATCATCTGGTAGTAACTCTTTTCGAACGCCTTCACCCGATAATTGTTCAATGTAATCTTTAAAATAACCTTTATCATCTGAATCGATTAACGTTTTAAGATTTAGTGATTTAAAATTCTGTTTATCAGTTTCACTCACTTTTTTATCAATTGTTTCATAAACCGTTGGTTTTTGATCGTTTTTTTCTACCGTTTCGCTATTTTTAAAAGTCACAACTTTTGTATTTTTTTCATTTGTTCGTTTCGCTAAACGTTCCATTAAGACATCAATTTTTTTATATTTGGATTTACCTTCCAAACGTCCTTTTTGAACATTCAATGGTAAGTCTTTTAATCTGATATATAACGAAGCCGTTTCATGCGTTCTAAAATACAAGAAGGCCTTTGCACAAACAACTTTAATATCCCTCTGAATTTGACCAATATTTGCTTCAGGCTCGTATAACATTAATGCAAGCATCGCATCTCGCTCAACAATAATATCTTGGCTCAATCTACCGACTTCTTGTTCAAAAAAATTCATGACTATCCCATAACGTTCATCAATTGTTCGTTTTGAGATAGGCGGTAATGTAATTGCCATTGGAATACGTCGATTAAATGTGCTCAAAAAATTTTCTGACGTTTCAGTCGTTGCCCCAATAATCTGTACACTCGCTTCTTTAGTAATTGAAGACTCTCCTAAAGGCCGATAAAACCCCTTATCAATAAAGGTAAAGAGCATTTCTTGTCCCTCAGGAGGTAATCGATGAATTTCATCTAAGAATAAAATACCACCGTTAGCTTTATCCATTAATCCTTTTTTATCTTGATCAGCACCTGTGTAGGCCCCTTTTTTAACACCAAATATATGCGCAAAAAGTAACTGTGGATTATTCGCATAATCCGCACAATTAAACCGGATAAAAGGCGCATCAGCCTTCACCATTTCTGATTCTAATGCAAACTGATACATACATTCAGCAAACAAAGATTTACCCGTTCCCGTTTCACCAAAAATAATTGTGTGTAGTCCTCTTGGTGGATATAAAATGGCTGCTTCGGCTTGTTGGATCATAACCTTTAATGAATCATTAGACCCGATTAACTTTTTGAAACTCATCTCTTTAACACTTTTATCATTAATTTCTTTTTGACGTGTTTCTTTTTCTTCAAGTGATGCCCACTGATAGAGAACAGGGCGCCCATCACTTTTTGTAACGTCACCATTTTTATATAAATCATTCAAATAACGACTCACATTTGCGCGATTGCAATTAAGCTCGTCTGCAATCTGTGTCGCATCCATCGCTATTTCCTTATTTTTTAAAAGATTATAAATATCATTTTTTCGATCTCCCAAGTTATCACTACTCCCTTACACGCTAAAAGAAAACGCTTACCACTAGTATACCGCAATCTTTTTTACATTTACACACTAATATTTGCTGGCTTACTTTTCTCCTTTTACACAGAAAATCATAACCTAAATAAAAAATCTTACTTTTCAGTAAGATTTTTTATTTACTCTGTAAATATTTTTTTAATTCTACAACACGACTAGCAAGTTCTTTTCCCATATCAGTTTCAGCAATTGTTTGTCTTTTAACTTCACTATCAATAATTCGTTTCACTGAAATAATATCTGTCCCATTTTCAATTGAATCCCACTTAGACGTAAAGGGTTGGTGAGCAACTAATTGTAAGCCATATGAATTAGAGAGCAGCGTATATCCACCAATTCCAGTAGTTGATTGGTAAGCTTTTGAGAAACCACCATCAATCACAATCATCTTTTTATTGGCCATAACCGGCTTGTGCCCACGCTTAACTGGTGTATGCCCATTAATTATTTTACCGTTATCTGGATTAAGCCCGAATTCTTCTAATATATGACGACAAAATGCTTCATCATGTCGTAATTTGTAATACGCATTTGGTATCTCAACTTGAACTTCTTCATCATTAATAAAGTAACGTTCAAAAGTTTTCATCGCATGTTTCCCAAATAAAGGCGATTTGGGTCCTTGCCATAAATACCAAAGTAAATCAGTTTCAAGGTCAGTAGATTTTTTAGGTTTAGCATAGCTTTTACGTAAATTATCTTCAAAAAAAGCTAATAATTCTGGTCCTGCATATGCTTTCCCTTTTAGCTCAAAGCCCTCCAATTTACCTTCTTGTGTAACTGGAATACAGCCGTGAACTAACAAGTTCCCATTATATCGTTTAAACATACTACCACGTGCCATCATAAAATCTAGATGTTCTCGTAATTTAGTCGCATGGATAAATGATTCTACTAATTTATCCATTATTTCTGACTCATCATCTGTTAATTTATACGGATCTGCCCAATCAACTGTTTGAAAACAAGTATCTTGTAGTGAATAATGTTTCCCATCGATTTCTATTTTTGACCCTTTGTTCCAAATCTTTTCTAAAATCGCACGATTTGCCATATCAAAATCAGGACGTCTTTTAATAATCTGTCCTTCTAATTTAAATTGAATAATAGCGATTGCCTGGTGTATTTTGGTCATTAAAAGTCGTTCGTCTTCTTTGATTTTTTCTTGTGCTGAATTAACTTTCGGTGAAAATGCTGGATTATCTTGATACGTTTTATCGGCAAATGTTGCTAAATGGCGTAAATTAATCCCATATGCATCTTCAACAATAGCTAAATTATTATATCTAGCACAAATTCGCAATAAATTAGCGATACATAAAGGCGAGCCAGCAGCACCACCTAACCATAAAATATCATGATTTCCCCATTGAATGTCAACTGAATGATAATCAAGAAGTGTCTTCATAATTTTATCTGGCGCAGGACCACGATCAAAAATATCCCCAATTACGTGTAAATGGTCAACGATTAACCTTTGAATCGTATACGCTGTAGCCGTTAAAAATGCTTCTGCTTGATTTAATTTAATTAAATTTTCTATTATACGATTATAATAATCTTTTTGATCAAGTTCATTGGAATTACTATATAATAATTCCTCTGTTATATACATAAAATCAGGTGATAGTGCCTTTCGTACCTTCGAACGGGAATATTTTGTTGCTGTCTTTTGTAACAACTCTATCATTCTGGCAATGGTATCTAAATACCACTGCTCCAATTCAGGTTGTGAAGTGAATTGTTGTTTTTTAGCAATTAGTTTTTCTTCTGGATAATAAATTAAGATTGCAAAGTCCTGTATACTCTCTTCAGTCAAACGGCCTTCAAAAATTTCTTGAATTTTTTGTTTAACATTTCCTGAACCATTTCTTAAAACATGTTGAAATGCGTTATATTCACCGTGAACATCACTAACAAAATGCTCCGTTCCTTTGGGTAGATTAAGAATGGCCTCTAAATTAATAATTTCAGTGACAATACTTTGTTTAGTCGGAAATCTTTTTTCCAATAACGTTAAATAATAGGGATTCATTTAAATGGCCTCCTTCATTTTATGATGCGCTTACAGTCACTATACCATGCCGGTTTGCCAATACCAATTACAACTTATTAAATGAGTCATATTATTATATATAAGCTTTTTTATAAACCAGCTACCTATACCAAAAAAGCAGACCAAAAGTTTTGGCCTGCTTCATTTATTCTTATTTAGTTTGAACAATTGCCGAAACTTCATTGGCTTTAACTGTCTCATTCAAATGATCAAACGTTATATTAGACACTTTATCCATATTCGTTAAAACGACCATCATCGTTGTTTCCTTACCAGCAGCTTTAATTGCGTTTAAATCAACTCGCGCAACTAAGTCACCTGGTTTAAGAGTTTCGCCTTCAGAAATAGTCACTTCAAAAGGTTTACCTTCTAATTGAACGGTATCAATTCCCATGTGTAATAGGACTTCTAATCCCGTTTCAGTCGTGATACTAATTGCATGTTTCGTTGGAAAGATACTTGCTACTTTACCAGCAACCGGTGTATAAATTTCGCCATTAGCTGGTTCGACTGCATAACCATCACCCAACATTTTTTCAGCAAAGGTAGCATCTTTAACATCCGAAATAGACATTAATTCGCCCTCTGCAACCGTATAAAACGTTTCACTACCAATAACCGTTGAATCATTATGATTAGCTGTAGCGCTTGATTTATCCGTCTCAGCCTGTAACTTTTCATTACTTAATGAAATAGAATCAGCCTTTGACTCATATAACTTACCAAGCTCGTCAGCAACAAATTGAACTTCAGTTCCAATAACGACTTGAATATTTGTTTTATCGATAACTTTAAACCCAGCAGCACCTGATGCTTTAAGTGCATCTTCATTAATATGGCTTGTATCTTTAACTTGTAGACGAAGACGGGTTGTACAATTATCAACGACTGTTAAATTATCTTTACCACCAATAGCAGCGTAAACAATTTGAGCTTGTCGTGCATATTTGTCATCCCCTAATTCAGGCGATAGTTGAATATCTTCAGTAATTGGTTCGCGACCTGGTGTCATTAAGTTAAATTTCTTAATGGCAAAATTGAATAGTGTGTAATAAATAATTGCCATCACAACACCTTGTACCAACAGCATTAGTGGCATATTAGCCATTGGTACACGTATACTCAAGACGTAATCAACTAAGCCCGCACTAAATGTAAATCCAGCTGTCCAGTGCATAAATGCGGCAAAAGCTAAAGATAACCCGGTTAATGCCGCATGAATGACGTATAAAGGCCATGCAACGAACATAAATGAAAATTCTAAAGGTTCACTCACGCCTGTGAAAAATGATGCAAATGCACCAGCTAGCATCAATGAGCCAACTTCTTTTTTACGTTCAGGTAAAGCATTTCGATAAATGGCATACGCACCAGCTGGTAGCCCAAACATCATGATTGGGAAAAATCCTGCCATGTACATACCTGTAGTTCCTTTAATTCCTGTATTACTCCAAAAGTTCCCGATATCATTAATTTTAGCAACGTCGAACCAAAATACTGAATTCAACGCTTGATGTAATCCGGTTGGAATTAAAAGCCGGTTGAAGAATCCGTATAAACCAGCTCCAACCCATCCAAGTCCAACCATAAACTTACCAAATGCAACTAACCAAGCATAAACAACTGGCCATGCAAATAATAAAGCTAAGGTAACAAAAATCATTACCAATGCTGACATAATGGGTACTAATCGTTTCCCACTAAAGAATGAAATAGCCATTGGTAACTTCACACTATGGAAACGATTATACATTGCTGCCGCAATTAATCCGGCAATAATCCCAATAAACACATTACTACTGATAGAACTAAATGCAGGATCAACATCTGTTACTTTTACTCCTAATAAAGCCGCAACCGAAGTCGGTTCCAACATTTTAACTGGAATTTCAAATGCAACAACACCAGCTAACGCAGCTGCGCCATCCTTGTTAGTCGACATTCCTAAAGCTAAACCAGCAGCAAATAATAATGCTAGATTACCTAGAATTGCGTTTCCGCCGGCCTGCATAAATGCCGCCGCAAACCAATCTTGTGGCAACCAAGTTCCAATTCCAACCAGTAATGCTGCTGCCGGTAGTACTGCGATAGGCAACATTAACGAACGTCCCATTCTCTGTAAATAACTTTTCATTTTTTATCCCCTTTTTTTCTTATAAAAACTATCATACAGGTTAGACCAAAAAAATTCAAATCAAATACAAATCAAGTGAAAAACGTGTATACAAGGCTTTAGAAAATAAATTAAACATCTATACCAATTTTATTTTTTAGACAAAAAAAAAGTTGCTTAATTATATTAAGCAACCAACTTTTTAGAAAACAAGCGTCCCCACACTAAATTTTCTCTTCGATATTCTGTGTCCTAATCAATAAACTCTTTGAATCATTTATTTACAAGACTTATTATGCCATGTAATTCCCCATAAAAAATATTAATATTTGAGGGTTAACTCGCAAATTTTGACATTTACAGCTTATTTACTGATATGACGGTCTTTTGTCCTTCTCGTAAGGGCAACTTCATTTAAAGTATTTAACGCTTTATTGTATTCAGGATTAAAATAAAAATCCATTGATGATAATTTAGCCATCGTCATTTGCATATTAATAGCTACTGACATGATATTAATCATATCTAAAATATCATGTTTCGAATAAATTTGTGCACCAACAATGACTTCAGTATCTTTCCTGTACACAACTTTTATAAGTATTTTGGAACCATTTTTAACGTAATCATATTGAATCTTATTTTCAATTGTATTGGATAGAACATCCAATCCGATATATGGTGCGTTTTCTTCAGTGACACCTGTCGTTGCTAAATAATGACCGAATAAGTTCATCCCCGCTGTTCCTTGCGTCGTTTCAACTTTAACAGGACTAAATAGACCCGTACAGTTATACGCCGCCACAATTGCACCTTTAATAGCGTTATTAACAAGAGGTTGATACTCTCGACGTTGGCTGACAGTTTGTTTAAATCCGGCATTATCACCTGCTGCATAGATGTCTTTATCACTTGTCTGCATGTAATCATTGATTTTAATGGTATTATTTTGATTAAGTTCAACAGCGTCTCTCAAAAAATCATTGTTAGGTTTTAATCCAACCGAAAAAACGACTAAATCACAGGCGATTTCTTGGTCAGTTGTCGAAACGCTAACTATTTTGTTATTCTCATCCACATTAATAGCATGAACATCATTTTTTAATACAATCTTTATCCCTTTTTCTCTTAAATCATCAATTATCCGATTACCAATTTCTTGATCTACGTACCGTGTCAAAACACCTCCCATAGCTTCAACTACTGTAACATCAACTTTTTCGCCTTTACGTCCCTCATAAATTGAGCTAGCTAATGCAAGCCCCACTAATCCTGCACCAACAATTAAAATACGCCTATTAGTTGGGCACAACTGTTCCATAGCCTTTTTTGATTCTTCTAAATTTTTATAAAAAACAACATTTTCATTATCTATCCCTTTAATATGTGGTTTAACAACCTTAGACCCATTAGCTAAAATTAATTTGTCATAGTTGCTGTAACTGTATTGTTTATCTGCATTAACAAAGTATAAACGTTTATCCTCCGTACTAACGTGCAACACTTCAGTACCAAGCATCAATTTAATACCTTCAGACTCTAACGCAGCAGGTGTCGCATAACTCGCTTCTTCTAAGTTATCAATAACCCCATCAAATAACAAATTAATTCCAGATGAGATATAGCTAACGCTATCTTTCATTTCCATAATAATTACTTCGGCATTTGGATCTGATTTTGAAATTGTTCTAGCGGCAGCTATCCCTGCGTGCGTTCCGCCGATAATGACATACTTCATTATTTTTCCTCCAAGCTTTGCGTGTTAATTTTTCTAACCTTATCAATTTCTAAAATTTCATTTACGACATCAGTAATAACTTGATCTGAACTAACACCAATTTCTGACATCACATATAATGGTGAATTAAATTGATCTTGGTTAACACCCATCCTATTTGTCACAATTAAATCATATTCTTTACCTTCTTGATAAATTTCTACTTGAGCGTTTAAAACGCTGCTTAAAACACGTTCCATAATGATTACGGTTAGTTTTTCCATAATTGGATCACGATTAATTAATAAGCCAATTTTTAAAACGTCATCAAACTCGAAGTTTAAAATATTCAAGATATATAAATACTGATTTTGTAGATAATATAAATCATCTGGCGAATTTAAGCCATCGAACTGTGTAACAGATTGATACGCCGTCAATAATTTTTGAATGATCTGCGAAAAGTCTTCTCGTTCTAATGATTTACGATTAAATTCCATAATTGTTCGATTATAACTAAAACTTTCACCTTTAAATATGGCTAATTTGCTGTATGAATTAAATAAATTATAAGAAATTTTTGAATCCCGTTTGAAGTAAGTATATTTCTCAATATCACTCCAAAAAAGACTAATTGCACTATTGATGGGTGTTTTTTTATCAATATCGTCATCTTTAATTTGAACATATAATTCAGAATCGTTTTTAATTAAATCAAATCCAATTAAAAAGTAATAGAACCCAACAGCATCTTCTTCAGAAAAGGAAAGTGAATATTTTTTTAAAAATCTAAAAAGACTTAATTTAACTTTACTGTATGCGAGATTATTTTTGATTAATTCACGAGAAATAGGCGTTAATGTCTGAACATGTTGCTCTTTATATGAATTAATTCGAATATAAATTTTAAGCCATAGAAAAACTCTAAGTTTCTCGTCGTCTTTCCATCCTAAGTCATATTGTTCATCTAAAACATTAACGTAATCGTTAATCGTCTCATTTCTAGATAAGAGTTCTTCGCGATCAGTGAATGGAACCACCCTAATGAAAAAAAGGTAATAAAAATAATTCAGTTGAATTTTAGTCCCAACTAATCGTCGATTTTTAATTTTTAGATCAAATCCTGCTAACGTTTCATTTAATTCTTTAATTCACCTTGTTATTGACGACCCACTGATATGTAATTCGTTCTCAAGATCAATTAAATTCAATGTTTCATTCGCATACAAATACATTATTATTTTGTATTTATACGATTCTCTTAAAAAATCAGTACTAATATTCGATAAATTTGTCGTACCATCTACTTCAAATTCAACGTTATTAGCGCTCACTTCAAAATGAACATGACCTGAAGCGGTAGCTTCCTCAAGCGTTATTTCAATATTTTTTAGGTACATTCGTAAAGAATTACCAGATATTTGGAGTAATTCCATTAATTTTTTCTTACTTAAATAACCACCATGTGTTTGTAATAGTTCTAGTATTTGGTTAAAAGTTCTTTCCTGCCCATCTAAAAAATCTTCCATATACATAAAAAAATCCCCAGCTTCACTTGACCACTTACCCAATACGATTAAAAAGGCCAATTTAATTTAATTCTATTAATATGTTACCGCGAAAAGTGATAAATTGGTATTAATAATTTTATTTTTAATTTTATTTAATTTACCCCTTGCATTTTCGGTATATACTTGTTATATTAAATGAGTAACCTAATCAATAAAACTTATTCAGTACCTCCCCCAAGGACTGAATACCAAAATCAATCCCCCAATTGATTTTGACTGTTTTACCCTTTTCGACACTGTAACTTATGTTACGATGTCGTTTTTTTTTGCCTAAAAATAAGTATTTACTCTTTCAAAACCTAACTTTATCAATGCTTATACGCTAAATATACCTAACTTCTTTATTCTCTTTTATTTAACATAATTTCGTCACACTTTCTTCATAATTACTTGTTATTATATAAACATACCTTAATTAAATAACTTTTAACTTTAATTTGTTCTCCCAAACAAATTAAAATGATAATTAATTTCTTCCCGAATATTAATTATCCCTACTCCTTTTAATCCATTACCTCTCCCAGGTAGTGGATTTTTTTTATTGGCCTTGCATAATTTCAATGATTGCTTGATAGTCTGAACCTGGCGTCACTATATGAACACCATTAAAAAGGTTTGATAACGATTCAATTAAATTTTGCGAAGCTGCAATACCGACCTTACGTTCATCATTTTGCAACGCCGCTTGTTTCAATTCTGCCATAAACTTATTTGGTAGTTCAATACCCTGAACGTTATCTTGAATAAATTGAGCACGCTCAAATGAAAGTATCGGCATTACACTGATAAAAATAGGTATAGCCACTTCATTAATGGTGATCCAATCTTTTAATCGCTGAACATTTGTCATATCAAATACCGGTTGCGTGATAATATAATCTACTCCTGAATGAATTTTTCGATTAATATCTTCAAATTCAAAATCTAAATTTATCGCATTAATATTAAATGCCCCACCAACTTTAAATTGTGATTTACTATTTAATTCACGATTAGATGGCGATATTCCTTGATTCATTTTTTTAATTGTTGTAATTAATTGTTGCGATGTTAAATCATAGACATTTGTGGCACCTTGTATTTTTGTAGGATTCCCTTTAATAATCATTAAATTATTTAAACCAACAGCACTTAATCCCATTAATTTAGATTCTAATCCGACTAAGTTGTAATCCCGTGTTGTTAAATGTAGGATTACTGGAATCTGTTTTTCACTAAGTTTATATCCCAATAATATATTTGAAACGCGGGGCATCCCTAAAGGATTATCCGTAATTGATAATGCGTCAATATCTAATTTCATTAGTGCGCTAGCACCTTTAAAAAAATTATCCAGATTAAGCGTGCTTGGCGTATTCCACTCAACTAAAACCGTTTTGGTCATTTTCACTTTCTCTATAAAATTCAAAATACCTTCCTCCAAATCAAATTTCATATCACCTTACAATGTTAATTGTAAACTAACAAAACTGTCACATGCCTATGTTTTAATAAATAAAGCCGTATACTATAAATATACACACAAGATACTTTGTGTGTAACTTAATTCTACTATAAAAAAATACGATTATATTTTAGTTTAATTTTTCATCTAGATCTAACCTACTCCCCCCAGAGTCTCGAATAGATTAGTATTTTCTCACCACTACTTTTAAAAGTAGTGGTGTTTTTTTTACATTTATAGTTTTTCTTTTTAACGTCATATTTTCTTCACATTTACTTGTTAGAATAACTTCATACCTTAATTAATAACTTTTAATTTTAATTTATTTCCCCGAATAAATTAAATAAGATGATCAACTTTCCCCGAAGTTAATCACCCTTACCCTTTTCCGACATTGCCTCCCCTTGTAATGTCGGTTTTTTATTTGCGTTCTATTTCTAGTAGTTGCTTTTTCATATTAATCCCACCGCGATAACCCCCTAAGCTGCCATCTTTTCTTAAAATACGATGACAAGGTATTACAATTAATATAGGATTACGACCAACTGCACTAGCAACAGCGCGAATTGCTTTAGGATAATCAACTTCTAAAGCTAACTCAGAATACGTTCTCGTTTCACCGTATGGAATAAGTTGAAGTTGTCCCCAAATTTCTTTTTGCAGCATCGTCCCACTCAAATTAAAATCAACGGGGATCGTAAATTTTTGAATTTCATGGTCAAAATAGGCTTGTAGTTCTTCAATTATACTTTTAAAAATCTTGTCATTCTCTTCGAATTTAGTTCTTGGATAAAATATTTCAATTTCACTTCTTAACCCATTAGGCGACCCAACAAAACTCAATCCTTTATCAGTCATCCCTAGCCAAAAATAATCCGTGCCATTAAACCAATTCATTAAGTACATGTCAAAATCTCCTATTCAATCCCAGACAAATTTGCGCCATGAACTTCTGCGATATTATATACGATGATAAATGCATTTGGATCAATCGTATGCACCTTATTTAACATTTGTTGATAATTTTGATTTTCAACAATAATCATCAACATTTCTTTGCTTTCACCTGAATAACCACCTTTAGCATCAAAGATTGTTAGACCTCTATCTATAGTTGTATTAATATCTTCTTTTAATTTTTTTAATCCCTCTTCTGTACTCATCACATATAAAACTTTTTTACGGTCCAATCCCGTTTCAATATAATTCATAATTAAATACGTGATTATTAAAGAAAAAATCGCTAAAATAAATGCTTCAGAACCCGAGACAAATATATTGAAAAAACACACAATACCATCAATTATTAATAGACTGGTTGCAGGTTTAATATTGAAATATTTTTTGATTATTAGTGGTGGAACCGTTGTTCCACCACTGGATGCATCAATTCGATAGAGAATTGATATTCCCACCGCAAAAACTGCGCCACCGACAATAACAGCTAATAATCTATCCTCGACAATATTTATTTGAGGCGTAATCGCTAAAAATAACGGTAATACAAAACTACCAATCATAATTTTTTTAGTCGTTGAACGCTCTAACATAAAATAAGCCAAGATCAATAGCGCCATGTTAATGCTCAATAATACAATCGAAACGTTCCAATTAAAAGCTGTTTCTAAAAGGATTGCAATACCAGTTGCACCACCAACCGCAACTTCTTGTGGTGCGTAGAAAAAATTAATACTTATTGCAATCATTTCTAACCCAATTAACATTAATAAAAATTGAATAACTTGTGGTTTCATCCTATTTATCATAAAGGCCCTCTTTCTGTTCTAAATTTGTAACCCCTTACTATTTAGCATACCGAATTTTATATCATAAAACAAATTTTCGATTTATGGCACAAAAAAAGCATCTCTAAACAGAGATGCTTTTACTACTTTATTCGAAACTTTCAGTTGTCATTGAAGCTTTGTATAAATCAATAACATCATTTACTGACATATCAACATAAACAGCACTATCTAATTTTCCAACTCTAACAGCTGATTCAGCCATTACTTTAAAGTTTGTTTCTTCATTGATGTCAACACCGGGTAACGTTGTTGGTACACCTAACGATTTAACCCAGTCATAAACTGATTGAATAGCTTTATCAGCAACGACTTGGTCATCATCATCTTGAATATGCCAAACATTGCGACCAAATTTAGCAAACTTAGAAACCGTATCCGCAGATAAAACGAATTTCATCCAACGAGGTGTTATAATACCTAGCCCAACACCATGAGTAATATCGTAGTACGCTGATAACTCATGTTCAATAGAATGGGATGTCCAGCCATCTTGATAACCTAATCGCATAATACCATTTAATGCCATTGTTGATGACCACATTAAATTAGCACGAGCATCATAGTTATCAGGTTCCGCAACTGCAATTGGTGCCCATTTAATAACTGTTCGCATGATACCTTCAATCATACCGTCAGAAACATCATTATTTTTTTCTTTATCAAAGTATTGCTCTGTCAAATGAGAGAAAATATCAATTGAACCAGCAGCAGTCTGCCATTTTGAAACACTCATTGTTAATGCTGGATCCAAGAATGAAACAGCTGGTGTTTTGGGACCAAAACTACCTATTTTTTCATTTGTTTCTGGATTTGAGATAACTGATCCAGCATTCATTTCAGTACCAGTAGCTGCTAACGTTAAAATATCGACAAAAGGTAATTGATCAATTTTGAAACGTTTTGAGGGGTCTAATGATAAATCCCAAGGATCTCCTTCATAAAATGCTGCTGAAGCAATCATTTTTGAAGCATCAACAACAGAACCACCACCGACAGCTAAAATAACATCAATTTTATTTTCTTTAGCTAACTTTTGACCTTCACGAACTGAACCCACTTTAGGGTTTGGTTCGATTCCTGCTAATTCAACAACATTTAAATCACTCAAAATTTTCTTTACTTTGTCATATAAACCTGAACGTTTAATTGATCCACCACCATATGTTAATAATACATTGGGACCAAATTGTGCAACCGCATCATGTAATTCTGTTTCGATACGATCTGAACCAAATCGAATATCAGTTGTATTTTTAAATTGAAAATCTTTCATAAATATAATCTCCTTTGTATTTTGAAGTTATAGTCAAAGTTATTTCAAATGAACAACTACATTATAACCCCTTTAGGCGATGTCATTCCAATACAAGCCTTTACTAAAAGAAGATTCACCATTTTACTGGTGAATCTTCTATAAATATAAACGATTATTGTGTGACTCTTTTAGCTTCATCTTTTGCATGAATCATGCTTAAAATTTTTCTTGAAATTGGTCCAACAATAATTAGTTGTAACGGTACCGCAACAATAATATTGTGTCCAACAGTAGAAAGATAAGCAGACCAGAAATGAGCAGGCATACCACCTTCAATAAGTAACCCATAAAGTGACATAAAAGCGACCATTCCACAAATCATCATTCCTGAGATTGCGAGAATCATTTGCCACATTTTATCATGATTAAGAGGTAACTTATCAGCAATTGCCATCGCAATTTTACCGACAACTAAAACATCTAAGATAAAAGCAACAATAAAACCAGGAATGAATCCAAGTAATAACGTCACAAGACCTAGTTTTCCGACTAATAATAAATTGTATGCACTCATAACGAAAACCATCATCGAGCACATTAATGTTGTAAAAATAATTCCTTCTTTTGCATTTGTTGGCATATATCATTCTCCTTAATAACTTTAATAAAATATAATGTTACACAAAATAACTCACTGTCATAAGTCTTTTTTTTGAATATTAAAGCATTCTCATTGTAAGCGATTAAATCGATTGATTGTGCTACCAATTACATTACGTTATACTATATCCATAACGATTAAGGGGAGATTTCTATGTTAATTGCACTTATATTATCTTGGATTGTTGCACTTGAACACTTATTTATTATGATTCTTGAACTATTTTTCTCAACTAGTTCAATCGCTCAAAAAGCCTTTGAATTAAGACCAGAATTTTTAAATCAGAAAGAATCAAAAGTATTAATGGCTAATCAAGGGCTATACAATGGTTTTATTAGTATCGGTCTAATGATTGTACTTTTCATTCTAACTGGTGCTGCGCTTAAATCAATGTTGTTGCTTTTTACAGGATTTGTTTTTATTGCTGCTGTTTTTGGTAGTTTAACATCTGCAAAAAAAATAATTTTAGTACAAGGATTACCTGCATTACTGGCCTTTATCGCAATTACTTTAGCTTTATAGACTAACTAAAATAACGTTAATCATTAAGATTAACGTTATTTTTTTACGCTATTTAATTTTTAACGCTTCAAGTTGAACCTCAATATCAGCTAATTTAACATCAGCCTCTAAAAGAGATGCAGCAGTATAAGCACTTTCGATTAAAGCTGTATCGTACAGATGAACTTTTTTATCTGTGAATTCCATGACCATATTTAAATTCATCTTAGCACTTCCTAAATCATAAAAAGCTAACAACTCATCGGCACTATTTTCGTCAAAAGCTGCTTGGATTTTATCAAATGATGTACCAACTCCGTTATCATCAGTCCCACCAGCTGTTGTGATTGAGACACTTGCTGCAACTTGATCTAATAGTCGCTTGATACCTTCTGCAATTTCAGGAACATGCGATACAATTACAACCCCATATGTCATACTAGCACCCCCGTTTCCAGTAATGCCTCAAATAAATAGCCACTCGACATAGCTCCTGGATCAACATGACCGACAGAACGTTCTCCGAGATATGATGCACGTCCCTTTGTTGCAACAAGCTCTTTGGTTGCTTCAACATCTGCTTGTATTTTTTCAACTGTTATTTGCTTCATTTTAATATCCCCTAAAACTGGATTCCAAACATCAATCATGGTTTTAGCTCCAACATCTGAATCACCGCGTCTTTTAATACCATCTAGTCCCGCAGCTATTAATTTAGCTGGATCATTTGTTTCTTTACTTAATTTAGACATTTCAATAAAAGCCGTTCCATAAAGTGGCCCAGAAGCACCACCAACAGATTTAATAAAGGCCATTGCGACACTTTTAAATAAGTCTGATAAGGATTCAAATTTTTGATTTTTTAATAAATCTTGAATTGTTTCGGCACCACGAGCCATATTATTTCCGTGGTCTCCATCACCAATTGGTGTATCTAGCTCACTCAAATAAGCTTTATTTTCACTTATTTTCTCTGAAAAAATCTGGAACCATTCTGTTGTATTTTCAATTGTTAGCATTTTATTATCTCCTCTTACCAAGCGATTGTATCTACCGTATAATTTAAATAAGAAAGCCATTTATCATCTTCAATTTTAAATAATGTCAAAGAAATTCCAGCCATATCTAATGATGTCATATAATTACCGACCTTTGTAAATGCGACATCGACTTTTTTATTATTTAATTGATCAAGCGTATCGTTCATAAAAATATATTGTTCCATTAACGGTGTTGCTCCTAATCCGTTAACTAAAACGGCATATTTATCATCAGATTTCATATCAAATGCAACTTTTAGTTTACTTAGTAACTCTTCAACCAATTCCTTAGAAGGTTTTAATTTTTCACGACGATATCCGGGTTCACCATGAATTCCTACGCCATATTCAACTTCATCATCTGCAAGTTCAAATCCTGGTTTACCAACTTCTGGGACGGTCGCACCACTCAATGCAATCGCAATTGTTTTAATATTTGGCATCACTTTTTTAGCAAGTTCATCTATTTCATCTAATGTAGCTCCTTGATCTGCAGCAGCACCCAATATTTTATGCATGAACACTGTTCCCGCAACACCACGTTTTCCTTGTGTATATAGACTATCTTCAACTGCAATATCATCATCTACAACAATTGATTTCACTTTAATTTCATCTATTTCAGCAAATTCTTTGGCCATATCAAAATTCATGACATCGCCGGAGTAATTTTTCACAATACAGAAAACACCTTTACCGTGATTAGCAGCTTTGATTGCTTCATAAATTTGGTCTGGCGTGGGTGAAGTAAAAACTTGTCCAGCAACTGCACCTGACAACATACCGGGACCTACAAAACCAGCATGGGCAGGTTCATGTCCACTTCCACCACCACTAATGAGTCCAACTTTATCTTCCATCGATGCCACATCACTTCTAACCATAGCTTCCGTACTATCAATTTTACGTAGGTATTGTGGATAAGCCTTAACTAACCCATTAACCATTTCACTTACAATATTTTTTGGATCATTAATTATTTTTTTCATAGTATCCCCTTTTCTGTCTGTTTTAGGTACTTCTCCATTATATTGCAAACGTTTACAAATAACCAATTAAACTAGCTTTTATTAATAATTCCATGACCATTCAATTCTCAAGACACAAAAAAAGAGTTTCCAAAATCATAACGATTTTGAAAACTCTTTTTGAAAGAACTAAATAATAAATTATTTAGCTGCGCTTGTACCGAACCATTCAATACGATCTTCAACAAGATCAGTGATTGCTTTTGTACCTGGTGCAAATAATTTACGAGGGTCATAACCTTTACCTTGTTGGTCTTTACCTTCTTCAATATATTTACGAGTAGCAGCAGCGAATACTAATTGACATTCAGTATTAACGTTGATTTTTGAAACACCCATTTTAATAGCTTTTTGGATTTGGTCTTTAGGAATACCTGAACCACCATGTAATACAAGTGGTTGTTCGATTACAGCAGCTAATTCAGCTAAGCGATCGAAGTTTAAACCAGTCCAGTTAGCTGGGTATTGGCCATGAATATTACCAATTCCACAAGCTAAGTAGTCGATTCCTGTTGCAGCAAGTTCTTTAGCTTCGTTAACGTCAGCTAATTCACCAGCTCCGACAATTCCATCTTCTTCTCCACCAATTGAACCAACTTCTGCTTCAACTGAGATACCTTTAGCATGTGCTAAAGCAACGATTTCTTTTGTTTTTTCTAAGTTTTCTGCAAATGGTAAATCATGACCATCAAACATAACTGAGTTGTAACCAACTTCGATACATTCTTTAGCAGCTTCAAAATCACCATGATCTAAATGCATAACAACGGGAACAGTGATACCCATTGATTTAATAGTGTCTTGAACAAGGTGTAAAGCTAATTCATATCCACCCATATATTTTGCAGCACCCATTGATGTTTGGATTAAAACTGGAACACCTTTTTCTTGGGCTGCAGCAAGAATACCGCGAGTCCATTCTAAGTTGTTTGTGTTAAAAGCACCAACAGCGTAATGACCTTCACGAGCAGCGTTAAACATACTTGTACCATTTACTAATGACATTTGAAGTCCTCCTAGATAAATTACAATACGTCTGTATTGCATTTTTTAATACAGGTACATTTTAGCACATTTAATCATCAGATAAAACTTTCATTTTTTAAATAAAACTAATTATCAATAATTTTAATATAAAGGCAACCGTTCATCATTGATTTAACAGACTTACACACTAACATCTTCAAATTTAAATTCATTGATATTAATTAAACCCATATCAGTTATTTTCAATTCCGGTATCACCGCTAACGACATAAAGCTTAATGTCATCACAGGATCCACCGTATCATTAATGCCGAGCTCTCTATAAGCAACTTTATTAAATAGTTCAAGCTGTTCTGATATCCATTCTCCAGATTGGTCACTCATCAATCCGCCAATTGGCAATGGAATTGATATTAAAACTTTGTTATCTTTTGTCAGGACCATCCCACCTTGAATATCTTTCAAAGTCTCAATTGCCAACGCCATATCTTGATCATTAGTTCCTGTTGTAATTAAATTATGTGAATCATGTGCAATAGAAATAGCAATTGCCCCATGTTTAATACCGTAATCTTTCAAGACACCCGTGAAAATATTTCCCGTTTCATGGTGCCGTTCAATAACTGAAATTTTAGAAACTGGAATACTTGAATCGTAGATAAAATTACCTAGTTCATCACGACTAACATTAATTTCTCTATCTATTGTAATTGCTTCGTTAGGAATTACTTCAATTGCATGAACTCTATTACTTGTTAGAGGCAGAACTAATTTTTCTTGACTAAAGTTAGCTAAATGGACTGACGATTGGACACTATCAATTGTATAGCTTTTAGTTTCTAGTAAATATTTTCCCTCTTCAGCAACTTTTTCACCAGCAATATAGACACTTGAAATTAGCATATCCGTTAAATCACTAATAATTGTTAAGTCTGCTCTAAGTCCAGGTGCAATAGCACCTCTATCTTTAAGCTCACAACACTCAGCGGTATTAAGTGTCGCCATTTGAATGGCAACTAAAGGATCTATACCTTCTTCGATACAAATTTTCAAACTATTATCTAAATGACCCTTTTCAATAATTGTTTTCGCTTGGACATCATCTCCACATAGAATGGCCCTTCTAGAATTAGTGGTTGTGACACCTTTTAATAGTGTTCTTAAATTATGCGTGACAGATCCTTCACGTAGGAAGACGTACATACCACGGCTTAATCGATTTTGCATTTCTTCAAGGGTTGAGCATTCATGATCATTTTGAATTCCTGCGGCAATATAGGCATTTAAATCTTTGTCATAAACTTGAGGACTATGCCCATCAATTCGTTTATTTAAATTTTTTGCGACCAGTAATTTATCTAAAATATCACTCTCAGCATTAATCACACCAGGGAAATCCATAAATTCAGCTAAGCCACTTGTCTCATTATTCGTGAGTGGTTTAATCATGTCTTTGGCCGAAATAACCGCTCCAGAATTTTCCATTTTTGTTGCTGGAACGCATGAAGGCAGCATGTATTGGATATTAAGGGCTGTTTCTTTAGCTGCATTAATCATATAGTCGAGTCCAACTAGGCCCGCTACATTCACAATTTCATGTGGATCTGCCATGACCGTTGTTGTCCCATGCGGCGTTATTAAACGGCCAAACTCTTCTGGTCCAACGTAGGCAGATTCTATATGAATATGTGGATCAATAAATCCTGGTGAAATATATTGACCATGAACATCAACCGTCTTATCCCCATCATATTGGCCACCGATTCCAGCAATAAGGCCATCAACAATTGCGACATCCCCAGTCATTACCTGTGCATTATAAACATCAATAATTTTGCCATTAGTTAAGACTAAATCAGCAGGAATTCGGCCAGCAGCAACATCAATTAACTTCTTTAAATTTTCTTTTTCCATCATAACTCCTTATCCTTTAAGAGATGATATCTTAATAATTGGATCAACTATTTCTAAAGCGACACAATCTACCATGCCTAAATCAGTAATTGCCAAATCTGGAATTGCCGTAATTGGTAAAAATGACATATAAAATATTGGATCAGGTAAATCACTACCCATTAAATTTGACCCTTTTCTTAGCGCAATTTCGCCAGTTTCAATTTCACTTGGTAATAAGTCGCTCATGATACCACCCACAGGTAATGCTAAAAATGAAATAATTTTTCCATCAATAACAACAATTTGACCACCGCCTGCTTTAATTAATTCATTTGTAGCAATCGACATATCATTTGCATTGACACCCATAACGACAATATTATTATCATCAGGTGCAGAAGATGATGCCATTGCCCCTTTTTTCAAGCCCCATCCAGATGTAAATCCAAGTGCCTGATTTCCATTTTTACCAAATCGTTCTAATACAGAAACTAAAGCGACATCTTTTTCTGGACTAGGTTGTACGATATTATTTTCTATCGTTAATTCAACATCTTTTCTTTTTCGAACAAAAGCACCCTGACTATTAATTGTTTGGACAGTTGCCATTCCTACTTTTTCATTAACTTTATATTCAAAATCTTTTTCAGAGGTTAACTCATGCTTCAACTGGCCTTTAAATAAATTACTTCTGATTGGTGCAATCAACATTTCACTTATTTTTTTATTTTTGGCAACAACTTTGCCCCGACTAATAACCATTTCTACATTAAATGAACTTGGCTGATCAACAATCAATATGTCAGCAAGTCTTCCTGGCGATACAGACCCAACTTGATCATCAATTCGATAAGCTTCAGCACTATTTATTGTTGCCATTTGAATTGCTGTAATTGGTTCTACACCTGCTTGAATAGCTAATTTAACAAGGTTATCAAGATGTCCTTTTTGTAAAATATCAGATGCAGTTACATCATCTGTACAGAAACTAACATGTCGTGCAATTGCTGGATTAACTTCAGTAACTGCTCGAATATTTTCTGCCAAGAAATGTGTAACGGATGATTCCCTGATTAAAATATTCATCCCATTCCGTGCTTTTTCAACAAGCTCCTCATGACTATAACTTTCATGATCTAAGCGAACACCACTTGCTAAATACTCATTCAATTTCAATCCGGTTGCCATTGGTGCACAACCGAAAATGGGTTGGTGATTATTTTGTGCGTGAACCAACGTTTTTAACGTATCTTCATCTTGTGTTTCAACAGCTTCTCTAACCGTTTCCCAGATACCGTAACATTCTGTCCATTTTTGAATTGTTTCTTGAACATCTGAATCGATGTTAAAAGCAATTGTTGATTTTGGAATTGTATATGGTGTCTTATATGGTGCACCCCAAAATAAATTAAGCGGTAATTTTTCTACCTCTTTAAAAACTTCTTGAACACCTTCTAGTCCGGCAACTGATATTGTTTCATCTAAACCAGAAATAATACTCGTTGTTCCAAAAGGTACAACAGCATTAGCAAAACTTGTCATACTCATTTTGCTACATTCAACGTGAATATGTCCGTCAATTAATCCTGGCGTTATATACTTTCCAGTTGCATCTATATGTTCCGTATCATTGCCGATATAAGCTTCAATATTACCTATCGCAACAATTTTCTCTTTATAGATAGCTACATTTGCTTGATAAATCTCACTTGTCATAACATTAACTAACTTGCCATTTTCGATTACTAAATCTGCAGGAATTTTTGCTGCACCTGCAGAAATATAGTCTTTTAACTGTGCTAACGTCTGTGTCATTTAGTTATCCACCCATCAATTTTATATGTTATTGAAGAATATTTAATACGTAAAGTAAGAATAGGAATACAAAGAACAAGATATACATTACAGGCCCGATTTCTTTTCTACGACCTGCTGCCATCATTGTAATTGGGTATAATACGAAACCAAAGGCAATACCATACGAGATGTTGTAAGTTAAAGGCATTCCGACAACCATTAAAAATGCTGGTACTGCTACTTCAAATCGACCCCAATCAATACCCTTTAATGATTGTGCCATTAAAATACCAACAACGATTAAAACGGGCGCCGTCACTTGTGATGTCACAACTGTCAGAAGTGGTGAAAAGAATAAACTTAGAACGAACATAAACCCGACAACTAATGATGTCAGTCCAGTTCTTCCCCCAACTGCAATTCCAGCTGATGATTCAACATAAGCAGCAGTTGGTGTTGTTCCCAGAACAGATCCGGCTAACATTGAAGCAGAATCAGATAATAACGCGCGACCAACTCGTGGCATTTTATTATTTTTCATAAATCCTGCTTGAGTAGCTAACCCGATTAAAGTTCCCGCCGTATCGAAAAAGGCTACCATCAAGAATATTAAAACAACAGACCAAAGTTGAAGTGAGTTAATTTTATGTAAATTTTCAACCCCTACTCCAAATGTTGGTGCCAAACTTGGAACAGAAGAAATAATATGTGTTGGTAATTTGATAAGTCCCATAACTAACCCTAAAATAGTTGTCGCAACCATTCCAATAAAGATTGAGCCAGGAATTTTTTTAGCCATTAAGATAACAATCACAACGAGTCCAAAAATTGTCAGCCATGTAGTTGGCACCGTTAGTGAACCAATCGCGACCAATGTTGATTGGTTTCCAATGATAAGTCCACCTTCTTGTAATCCAACAAAAGCGATAAACAACCCAATACCTGCGGCCATTGCTAATTTTAAGTCATGTGGAATTGCATCTATCACAATTTCACGAATTTTAAAGAACGTAATAAGCATAAAGATAATTGAGGCAACCACAACACCGGCCATTGCCGTTTGCCATGGAATACCCATTCCAATAACAACTGAATAAGTAAAGAATGCATTGTCACCTAATCCTGGAGCAATTGCGATAGGATAATTAGCTAAGAATGCCATCAAGAAACAACCGAACGCGGCAGATATTGCTGTTGCTGTAAACACAGCTCCTTTGTCCATACCCGCAGCGCCCAAAACTTGAGGATTAACGAATAATATATAAGCCATAGATACGAAAGTTGTTAATCCAGCCATTGATTCACGTTTAACCGTTGAACCTGACTCATTAATATGAAATAACCGATCAAAAATACCTGATTTTCCCTCTGTATTATTCATGCAATATAATCTCCCTATGTTGTGATTTTTTATATTATGTACAGTATATTACGCGAATTAAATAAAAAATCAATACAAAATACGCACTTTTGTAGATTTATTAACATTTAAAGTTCGTGTTTTGACTATTTTCAAAAATAAAAAAACTGTTAAAAAGGTTTTAACAACCAATCTAACAGTTTTTAAGTGCTAACTAACTTTTATATTTTTTTAATTTCCGTAAGGATTATCGATTAATTTAGTACGTTTAACTTCATCAATATTATGCGTTCCAGTTAATTGCATTGTTAATTCTAATTCATGTTGGAAGTAATTAAAGACATTTTGAACACCTTTATGACCACCAAGTGCCAAGCCATAAACAACTGGGCGACCGATTGCAACTAAGTCTGCACCACTTGCTAAGGCTTTATAAACATGAGCTCCACGTCTTACACCACTATCAAAGACAACAGGCACACGCTTATCAACAGTTTCTGCTACTTCTTGAAGTGCATCAAATGCAGCGATTCCGCCATCAATTTGACGACCACCATGATTTGAAACCCAGACGCCACCAGCACCTGAATTAATTGCAACACTTGCATCTTCTCCACCTTGGATTCCTTTAACAAAGACAGGTAAACCTGAATATTCTGCTAAGAATTCAACATCTTTTGGACTTAAGCGTTGCTTTGCTGAACCATAAACAGCATCCATTGTTTGACCAACACCACTTTGATAAGCTTGAACAATTGGCATTGCTAGTGGGAAAGTGAATCCATTACGTTTATCTGTTTCACGATTACCACCAACAGTTGCATCAGCAGTTAAAACAATTGCTTTAACCCCATTAGCTTTTGCTTCATCCATAATATTACGATTAATACCATCGTCTTTACTCATATAGAATTGGAACCATTGTGGTTGACCATTAGCTTGACTTGATATTTCTTTAAATGATTTCGTTGCAAATGAACTTGCTGTGTAGATTGAACCATAATCTGAAACACCCTTAGCGCTATCAATTTCACCTTTAACATGAGCTAATGCATGTGCAGCAACTGGTGCCATAATAATAGGCGATGTGATTTCATCTCCGAAAATAGTTGTTTTTGTATCGGGATGATCAATTTCTTGTAACACTCTAGGTCTAATTAGTTTATGATTAAATGCCTTTATATTTTCTTCTAAAGTATACAAATCTCCAGCTCCACTAGAGATATAACCAAATCCACCCTTTGGAATAATCTTTTCTGCATCTTTTTCTAAATCAAAAGCATTAATAACGGTAATATCTTTTTCTAAATCGCTTGTAATGTAATCTGTCATATTAAACTCCCCTTTTATGTTGCACCCAACTTATCTTGTCTAAATAATAGCACTGAATAAAGCATTGTGCAAGCGTTTGCACACATAACTACTAATATTTTTTTATCTATAAATATTAACTACTACTAACACTATTCTATTAATTAAAAATGAGATAATTCACCATTTAATTAGGTAAATTATCTCATTCCATTTAAAGCTAAATATCGTTACGTCTATAGTCCATTAGTCCATGACTAATTTCAGCTGTTTGCCCATATACCTTCGTATAAAGTTGGTATAATTTTCCCTATCTCATCCCTATAAATAATTCAATTTTCCTCTAAAATCTTCAATACTTTGGTACCCTTTTTCTGCCATAATTTCTTCTAGCTCAGTTGTTAGTCGTTCAAAAACAGCGGGTCCTTCAACCATCAACGCTGTTCCAACTTGCACCATACTTGCTCCACATAGAATATGTTCAAAAACATCTTTACCAGTTTGAATGCCACCAGTTCCGATTACTTGAATATTCTTATTTAATCGTTGATAGAACGCATGTACATTAGCTAAAGCAGTCGGCTTAACATATTCGCCGCCAATACCACCAAAACCTTGCTTGGGTTTAATAACGACCGTTTCTGTATCATCATTAATATATAGTCCATTCCCAATACTATTGATACTATTGACATAAGACAATGGATATTTATTTAAAATAGCAGCCATTTGATCAAAATGAATAATATCAAAGTACGGTGGTAATTTAACTCCTAACGGTTTGTGATAACTATTAAAAACAGCTTTTAATATCGCATCAACTGTTTCAAAGTCATAACCCGTTTGGGGCTTTCCTGGTACATTAGGACAAGATAAATTTAATTCAACAATTCCTGCAAAATCTGAATCTGTTACTTTTTGAAGTAACTCGAGATCTTCCGCTAGATTAAAACCCGTAATTGATAAAAAGTATGTTTTACCAGGATGGTTTATCTGATTTTGAGAGACAAAATCTAAATAGTAATCAACGCCATTATTTGGTAAGCCCATTGAATTAATACTACCGAATTCTGTTTCAAAATAACGAGGTTCTGGATTACCCTTACGTGGTTGAAGCGTGCCACTCTTCGTTACAAAAGTTGCCGCCTTAGAACTTTCGACGGCAAGTAATTCGTCGCTATCCATACAATAAACACCCGATGCATTCATCATACAATTATCAAAATTTGAACCCGCTAAAGTCGTTGCTGTTGAAATCAAAAAAATCCCTCCTTCATATTGATACTAGTATACCTTATCAAAATTCAAATTGTTACTTTTTTCACAAAAAAAGACAGCGATATCATTCGCTGTCTTAAACGTTTTATTTTAAAATAATTTGGTAAGCATATCGTGCTGAGTTAACGCCATCTTCCATATGAATGATACCTTTATAATCAAATCCATTTGAGGTAATGACATGTTGCATCCCTTTATTTTCAGGATGTGTATCAACGCGAACATCTTTGTAACCCAATGATCTCGCAATTGTTAATAAGCCTGAAATCATTTTTTCTGATAAACGTTGACCTCTAAATTTTGAAGAAACAGCAACTCGATGAATAGCCGAATAACGTGCTTGTGGGCCATTAATCCATTCGCCATCTTCAATGTTAAGATACATAGGATCTATTCCTAGCCAAAGTGCAGCAGTTCCTGCGATTTCATCTCCAACCATTAAGACATAAGTCAATTGATCTTTAATATCTTGTTCTAAATGGTTCGCCGCCGGGTAAGCACCTTGCCATTGGTCAATTCCCTGTTCTTTAAGGTAAGCTTTTGCTTCCTCAATAATTCCTGTAATTGCTGGTAAGTCTTCTGGCGTTGCCAGTCTTAAGTAAGATACAGTCACTGTTACACATCCTTTATTATGCTTAATCTATTCGTATAAATACGATTGAAAAATTATTATATCGCATAATTTATCAATATACAATAAAAATACCCTTTAAAATTTACTATAAAAAACCTCTATTATTGAATTAAAATTCAATAATAGAGGTTTAACTTAATAATAAATTATTTCAGACATTTAACCTATGCTACAGCTAAGAATAACCCTGCGGCAATCACTGCGCCAGCAAATGGTCCGAAAATTGGTACCCAACTATATGACCAATCTGATCCACCTTTGTTCGCAATTGGTAAAATAGCATGTGCAATACGAGGACCTAAATCACGGGCCGGATTAATTGCATAACCAGTTGTCCCACCAAGTGAAAGACCAATACCAACAATTAAGATACCAACAACGACTGGTGTTAAACCATCTGTAAAGTTACCTTTTGTGAATGCTAGCAAACTAAAGATTAAGACAAATGTCCCAATTAATTCACTTAAAAAGTTATATAGATTACTTTTTATTGCAGGAGCAGTTGCGAATGATCCAAATATTGCATCAGAATCTTTCGTCTCTTTCCAATGTGGCATGTATTGAACCCATACCAGAAAAGCACCAACGATACCACCAGCAACCTGGACAACCATATATGGTAATACAGAAGACCAAGCAATCTTACCAACAATTGCCATTGCCAAAGTTACAGCTGGATTCAAATGTCCTGGTCCCATAAAGGCTGACGCATAGACACCCAAGGTTACGGCAATTCCCCAACCTAATGTGATTGCAATCCAACCAGCACCTTCAGCTTTTGACTTACGTAACGAAACACCAGCAACAACCCCATTACCTAATAATACTAAAATCATTGTGCCTAAAAATTCACCCAAAAGTTGCGTCATAAGACTTGTTGTCATCACACTCACCCCTATTTTTGATGGTTATTTTAAGTAATTCATATCTGATTCTGCAATTGTTGCATCTAAATCTGCAGTTTGTTTTGCTTTTTCTTCTTTAGTCCAGCTATAGTAACTTGCCATTTCGTTAATTACGCCAACTTTAACAGCATCTAATGTATCGCGATGGAAAAGAATATGGTTAGTACGACGCATTAAGTAATCAGTTGGTGTTAACGTCATTTCTTCTTCCATTGAATAGTGAAGACTAGCTGTTTCACCTAAAGAAAGTCCTTCTGCTGCTTTAACGTGAGTCATTTGACTAAATACACGTGCTGCATTTGAACCAAATAAGTTAGCAAATACTGTAGCTTCTTCTTCAGTCAACCCATTGTCCATTCCTTGTTTTGCGAAGAAACTAATTGTTGCTTCAACGTTGTTAGGATCAATATCACCACCTGAAACAGGTAAGTTTTTAGAATCAATCGCATTGAATTCTTGACTATAATTATCTTTCAATAATTTTGTAATTGCAGCCATGGCACCGGCAGCCATCTTACGGTAATCTGTAATTTTACCACCAGCTAATGTTAATAAGCCATCTTTTGAAATAGTCAATGAACTTCCACGTGAAACTTGTGATGCACTTGTCTTATCTTCAGAAAGTGTACTTTCCAAATCATTCAAGACATCTTCAACATCTGTTTTAGTTACTTCATCTTTTTCAAAACGTTCAATAACGTTAATAACATCATTGAAACTCTTCTCACTAATTTTACCTGAGTTTCCACCATTGTAATCTGAACTTCCGTTTGATGAAATCAATGGACGTAATCCAGCCCAACTTGATTCAATATCACTAATTTTGACATTAGCTGTTGGGAAACGTTCGTTAATAATATCAAGTAAGTAATCAGCATCTTCTTGTTCAACACGAGGATGTTCAAAATCACCATGGAAATCAGTATCTGTTGTTCCAAAATATGTTTTATCTTCTCTTGGCACAACGAAGATCATACGACCATCTTGTTTTCCAGAATCAAAGTATGTTGGTTGTGGTACATTTAATTTTTTAGAATCAACAACTAAATGAACACCTTTTGTTGGGCGCATTTGTGGTACAAAATCTTCATCAGTATCCATTTTACGGATAAAATCAGACCATGGACCCGTTGTATTAATAACATATTTAGCATGAATATCAAATTCTTCGCCACTAATTAAATCTAATACATGAACACCAGTAATTTTACCGTCAGCATGCAATAAGTCTAAAGCCTTGATACGACTAACCATCAAGCCGCCATCTTCATGTGCTTTTTTGATATTTTCAATAACTAAACGTGAATCATTATTCTTAAAATCAAGGTAGACACCGCCACCCATTAATTTATCAGATTTTAATTGTGGTTCGCGTTGTAAAACTTCTGCTTTAGAAATTGTGTAGTTAACCCATTGAGGATCAACAACACCTGCCAATTGATCATATAAATTCATTGCAACTTTTACTGAGAACATATCAAAAGTTGCGCCGGGTTCATCATAAATAGGCAATAACATTGATTGTGGACGTGGAATATGTGGTGCAATATGTTGAACCACTGCACGTTCTTGAACAGTATCAGAAACAACTCCGACGTCGAATGTCTTCAAGTAACGAATACCACCATGAACTAATTTTGTTGAACGCGATGATGTTCCTTCAGCGAAATCTTGCATTTCAATTAATCCGTTATTTAAACCCATAGCACTTGCTTGAATAGCAACGCCGGCACCGGTGATACCACCACCAATTGTTAATAAATCCAATTCTTCATTCTTTAATCGTTCGATATCTTGTTTTCTTGATGTTGCTGAAAATGACATAGTTGTATCCCCCTTATTTATTGTTTTTCTTCATTGGTTTATGTTTAAATACTCGAGTTGCTTCAACCGCTTGTTGCCAACCTGCGTATAGATCTTCGCTTTCTTCCACAGGCATTGTTGGTTTAAAAATATCCCCTTCAGTATACTCAGCTTTGAGTTCTTCTAGGTCTTTCCAATAACCAACGGCTAATCCAGCTAAGAAGGCTGCTCCTAAAGCAGTTGTCTCAAGGTCATGAGCACGTTCGATAGGTGTATTTAAAATATCTGCTTGGAAATTCATCAGATAATCATTCTTAGCTGCACCACCATCAACTTTTAGTAACGGAATTTTAATTCCCGTATCTAGTTCCATTGTTTTCACAACATCTCTAGTTTGGTAAGCCAATGATTGTAACGTTGCTTTAATGAAATCTTCACGTGTTGTTCCACGAGTAATTCCAAAGACTGAACCTCGTGCATCAGGATCCCAATAAGGTGCTCCCAATCCTGTAAAGGCAGGTACAACATAAACTTCATTATCATTCGTCGATTCTTTAGCTGCTTGTTCTGTGTCTGGTGCATGTTCCACCAAGCGCATCCCGTCTCTTAACCATTGAATTGCTGAACCAGCAACGAAGATACTACCTTCCAAAGCGTAATAAACTTTACCATTAATCCCATAACCAATTGTCGTTAATAAATTATTTTTAGATAATTTAGGTTCTGTCCCTGTATTCATGACAATAAATGAACCTGTTCCATAAGTATTCTTAACCATTCCTGGTTCAAATGCCATTTGACCAAACAAAGCAGCTTGTTGATCTCCAGCCATTCCTGAAATTGGCACTTCACTACCATAAAAATGATAATCTTTCGTATGTCCGTAAACTTCAGAATTTGATTTAACTTCTGGTAACATAACTGCTGGAATATTCATAATTTTTAGAATTTCTTCATCCCACTTCAAATCATGAATGTTAAATAACATTGTCCGACTAGCATTAGAATAATCAGTTACATGTGTTTCGTCACCTGATAATTTCCATGTTAACCAAGTATCAATAGTTCCAAAAAGTAATTCGCCTTTTTCGGCTCTTTCTTGGGCGCCATCAACATGATCTAAAATCCAACGAATTTTAGTTGCTGAGAAGTAGGCATCTATCAGTAATCCTGTCTTTTCATGAATTAATTCATCATAGCCATCTTGTTTTAATTGTTCCGCAATTTCTGCCGTTTGACGTGATTGCCAAACAATTGCGTTGTAGATGGGTAATCCCGTTTTCTTATCCCAGATAACAGTTGTTTCACGTTGGTTGGTAATCCCAACTCCTGCTATTTGCTTAGGTTTAATCCCGGAATCGATAAATGTATTTGCGATTGTCGATAATACTGCGTTCCATATCTCATTTGCATTGTGCTCAACCCAGCCAGGTTGAGGAAAATATTGTGGAAATTCGCGTTGTGCATCAGAAACTTTCTGACCTTTGTGATTAAATATAATTGCTCTTGTACTTGTCGTTCCTTCATCAATAGATAAAATATATTTTTCCAAATAACTCACATTCTTTCTTTTTAATTATTTATGAAAACGCTATCATTTACCAATATGGATATTATACATCTTCAAAAATACGTTGTCAATTAGATTGCGCAAAATACATTGTTACAAAATTTGTTATTCTCCCTCGTTTTGTAAACCTTTTCTTAAAATTATGGTATATTGGGACTAGTACCAATATGATTTTAATCTAGGGAGGTTATACTTATGAAAGCATTTGGCTTTAACCAATATGGTGACGCAACCGTATTTGAGGAATTAAAAGTTAATCCAGAAGTAGCGCTTAAATCAAAACAGGTTAGGGTTTCAATCGAAGCGATTGGCATTAACCCATTTGATGCAATTTTACGTGCCGGTTATATGAAAGACGTTATGCCTTTACCATTTCCAATTGTACCTGGAGGTGACGTAACGGGTATTATTACTGAAATTGGCGATGAAGTTACTCATTTTAATATCGGTGATGCTGTTGTTGTTCATAAGGCTTTCGGTGGCTACGCAGAAGAACTTGTCGTCTTTACATCACATATTGCTAAGCGACCTGATAATATGACGATTGCTGAAGCTGCTGGGCTACCAACACCTGGTATAGCGGCATACAATATTTTGAACTTTTTTGCAAAAGCAAGGGCTGGTGAAACCATCTTTATTGAAGGCGCTTCTGGAAGTGTCGGATCGATTTTAGTGCAACTTGCTAAATTGATGGAATTAACTGTTCTCGCTAGTGGTTCAAGCACCAACGAACCCTATGTTCGTCGACTAGGTGCAGATCATTATAGCGCCTACGATAAAGAAAATCCCGCCGAAACTTTTAAAGATATGGCTGACATTGTTGTTGATGCAACTCCTGGCGGTCTTGGCAGTGAGGTAGGCGTCAAAGCATTGAAGACAAACGGCAGAATGGTATCGTTAGTTAGCGTTCCAACCGACTCTGTTCAAGCATCAAAGCCACTCGCAGATTACTACCTTGTTGAGAATGTTAAAGAGTTAAAAGATAGTGACACGCTAACTTTCTTAACAGATTTAATGATGCAAGATGAATTAGAAATTAAAATAGCAAAAAAATATCACTTTAATTTAACCGATATTATTGAAACCCATAAACAATTAAATTCACCACATAATGCAGGTAAAATGGTTATAATCGTTAAAGGAAATTAAAAGTCTAAGGAGCATTTATTATGTCAGTAAACGAAAAGTTAACACAAGATGTTTATAAAGATTTAGGTGAAGCTGTTAATTTCACCATTCTAAACTTAAATCACAAAGATCAAAAAGTTGAATTAGAAGCAGTTCAAGAGCTATCTGACCGTATTCCGGCCATCATCCGTAGTATGAACGTTCGTTATCCAAAAGCTAACTTAAAAGTTGCCTTTGGTTTTGGCTCTGATGCTTGGGATTATCTTTTCCCTGATGCTATCAAACCTGTTGAACTTACCCATTTTAAAGAAATTGTTGGGCCTAAATACACTGCCATTTCAACTCCTGGCGATTTATTCTTTCATGTTCGCGCTGGTGAAAGTGCTGTTGTCTATGAAGTTATGGCGCAATTTATGCTTTTCATTAAGGATGTCACAACTGTAGAAGATGAAACACACGGCTTCCGTTATTTTGAAGGCCGCGCCGTTATTGGTTTCATTGATGGTACTGAAAACCCAGATGTTAATGAAGCACTCGATTACGCCGTTATTGGGGGCGAAGATCCTGATTTTACAAACGGTTCTTATGCTTTTGCTCAAAAGTATATCCATAATATGGCCGCTTGGAATGCCTTAAAGACTGAAGACCAAGAAAAAGCAATTGGTCGGAAGAAAGATTCTGATTTAGAATTAACTGACGAAGAAAAATTACCAAATTCTCATAACGTTGCTTCACAAGATATGAAAGATGGCATTGAGCATAAAATTGTCCGTATGAACGTTCCCTTCTCAGAACCTGGGAAAGACATTACAGGGACATACTTCATTGGTTACGCACGTCATTTTGCAGTAACTAATCGAATGCTCATTAATATGTTCGAAAGTAAAAGTGATCGATTATTAGATTTCAGTACCGCTGAAACCGGTAATTTATTCTTTATCCCTTCAAAAACAACTTTAGAACAAATTGTGGATGGAAATCTATAACACGAAAGTCTGAGATTATTTTTTCAGATGCAGATAAAATTCTCAATTATTATCATTAGAAATCTAAATCGGTGCTTACGAATCTTTATTTTCGTAAGCACCGATTTTATTTGATATAAATCATATTTGATTACTCTTCTTACACAAAAAAAGGATATCGCTTTAACAGCGATATCCTTTAAAATATTAATTATTTTTTAATTTCAACATATTCAAGATCAAACATCTTAGCAAGATCAACAACTTGTTGTTCCTTCACGTTCATTGAAAGAACAGTATGATGACCACCACCATTTTCAATCCATGAATGAACGCCTTCTTTAAAACTTGGTTCTGGAATCCATAATTGACGAGCTACTGGCAAGTTAGGAGCTTCAACTTCTGGTTTTTGACCTTCAACAGAGTTAATTAATAATTTGTATTCAGTACCAAAGTCAGACATTGAAACAACGACACCTTTACCATTTGAACCATCAAAGATCAAACGAGCTGGATCTTCGCGGTCACCAATACCTAATGGATGTACTTCCACGCGTGGTTTTGTTGAAGCTAATGTAGGATCAACTTCTAACATATGTGAACCAAGAGTTACTTCATGACCCGCACGTAAATCATACGTGTAATCTTCCATAAATCCAGTAGCTTTATTATGTGCAAGAACCTTCATCAAACGGTCGATTGCAGCAGTCTTCCAGTCACCTTCACCAGCGAAACCATAACCTTCAGCGTTTAAACGTTGAACAGCCATACCTGGTAATTGTTTCATGCCCCAAAGATCTTCGAAGTTAGATGTGAATGCATTGTAGCCACCACGTTCCATAAATTTACGTAAAGCAATTTCAATTCTAATTTGTTCTTTAACATGGTCTTCGTAGAAGGCAGGATCGTTGTCGCCAACAACCATATCGTACATACTTTCACATTCTTTATATGTTGCATTAATTTCAGCGTCAGTTACTTCTTTCATTTCAGCAACTAAATCACCAATACCAAAGTAATCTACAGTCCAACCAAATTTGATTTGTGCTTCAACTTTATCACCATCTGTAACGGCAACATTACGCATGTTATCGCCAAAACGAGCAACTTTAATGTTGAAACTTTCACCGTAAGCAACAGCAACATCCATCCAGTCAGCAATTTGTGATTGAACTGCTTCATCTTTCCAGTAACCAACAACAACTTTATTATGTTTTTGAAGACGAGCATTGATAAAGCCGTATTCACGGTCTCCATGAGCACTTTGGTTTGTGTTCATGTAATCCATATCAATTGTTGACCAAGGAATATTTTCACCAAATTGTGTTGCTAAATGTAGCAATGGTTTTTGTAATAATTTTGTTCCACGAATCCAGTTTTTAGCAGGTGAGAAAGTATGCATCCAAGTAATCACACCAGCAACTTTGTCTTCAAAGTTAGCTTCTTTCATGATGTTAGTAATAACTTCAGCAGTTGTTGCAACTTCTTTAAAGACAATTTTGTATGGTAGTGAACCACTAGCATTTAAATTATCAATAATTTTTTCTGCATCACCTTGAACAACGTCTAAAACATCTTGACCGTATAAACCTTGACTACCGACAACGAACCAAAATTCTTTTTCACTAACTTTTAACATAATATAATTCCTCCTAATAGTTTATTATTTTTAAAAACGTGTTTTAGTGTTTAATTTGACCATAATATGCATTTTTACCATGTTTTCTTAGGAAATGCTTATCCAATAAGTATTGTGGCATGTCAATTGCATGTGGATTCAATTGCAATGTATGATAAGTCATCTTTGCAACTTCTTCTAAGACAACAGCATTATGCACAGCATCTAAAGCAGATGTACCCCATGTAAATGGACCATGATCATTAACCAAAACAGCTGGAATTTGATCAGGATCGAGTCCACGTTTTTTGAACGTTTCGACAATCACGTCACCTGTTTGTTTTTCATATTCTGTGACAACTTCAGCTTCATTCATGATACGGCTTGCTGGAACTGAGCCATAAAAGGTATCTGCATGTGTTGTACCGGCTGCTGGAATATCCAAGCCTGCTTGTGCGAATGAAACAGCCCAAGGTGAGTGAGTATGAACGACACCTTTAATATTAGGGAAGTTATTGTATAGAATGCGATGCGTTTCTGTATCGCTTGAGGGATTCATATCACCCTCAATTTTCTTACCGTCTAAATCAACAACAACCATATCTTCAGGTTTTAAATCATCGTAATCAACACCAGATGGTTTGATGACGAATAACCCTTTTTCACGATCGATTCCACTCACGTTACCCCATGTAAAGGTAATTAAGTTGTACTTAGGTAACAGCATGTTAGCATCGTACACTTCTTGTTTTAGCTTTTCTAACATATATACTAGTTCCTCTTTTCTTCCTTAATTTTTTTTATTGCCTCTGACTCAATAGACAAGCCAGCTTCGTATCTAGCTATAAATGTATTGTAACCTTCTACACCTTCAGGTTCTGGGCTTAACGTCATACTTTCTGGGTCTACAAAAACTTCATGATCTAAGAAGTCTTCTAAGCTTTGACCGTTATTATTTTTCTTAGCAAATATTGCTAAGACAGCCATTCCCCAAGGTCCACCCTCACCAGCAGTATTCATAACCGTAATTGGAATATTCAACGTATTAGCTAATACTTGTTGTCCGATTACAGCTGTTTTTAAAATACCACCTTGAGCAATCATTACATCAGTTTGGATATGTTCTTCTTGACTTAAAATATCCATTCCAATCTTAAGTGGTGCAAATGCCGCATATAATTGCGTCTTGATGAAGTTAGGTAATGTAAAGTTACTGTTAGGTGTTCGAACAAATAATGGACGACCTTCAGGCATATGTGTAATATTTTCACCTGATAAGTAACTATAATTCATTAATCCACCTGCATCGGCATCAGCATGAGTTGATTCTAAGAATAATCGTTCATACAACTGATCTGGTGTTAAATGAACACCTAGTTTTGCTGCGAACTCGCCAAAGATTGAAGCCCATGCATTAATATCTGACGAACTATTATTAACATGAACCATTGCAACTGGCGCACCACTTGGTGTTGTTACAATATCAATATCTTTGTACACTTTTTTCATAGGCTGATCTAAAACAGTCATAGAAAAAGCAGAGGTTCCAACTGAGATATTACCTGTTCTCTTACGTACACTGTTGGTCCCAACCATCCCTGTACCTGCGTCACCTTCAGGTGGTGCCATCAAGCTACCACTTTCAAGTTTGCCACTAACATCAAGTAATTTAGCTCCTGTATCTGTTAATGATCCAGCATTTTCACCAGCTCTCAAAACAGTAGGTAGGATGTCTTTAATATCCCAATCATAAGCAGAAACTTTTTCAATACCACTGAATTTATCTAATAAATCAGCTGAGTATGTGCCTGTTTTTTCATCAATTGGGAAAATACCAGAGGCATCCCCAATTCCGATAACTTTTTTACCAGATAACATATAATGAACATAACTAGCTAATGTTTCTAAATGACCAATGTCATTTACATGGGCTTCATTATTTAAAACAGCTTGATAAAGATGTGCAATACTCCAACGTTGTGGAATATTGAAGTTTAACAACTCTGTTAATTCATCAGCTGATTGTTCTGTATTATTATTTCTCCATGTTCTAAAGGGAACTAATAAATCATCAGATTTCGAAAAGACAAGGTAACCATGCATCATAGCACTGATACCAATTGAATCTATTTTTGTTAATGATTCATGGTATTTGCTTTGAACATTTGCAGCCATTTGTCTATAACTAGCTTGAATCCCCGTCCAAACTTGTTCAAGAGAATAAGTCCAAAGACCATCCTCCAATTGGTTTTCCCAATTGAAGCTCCCTGTTGCAATTGTCTTAAAATCGTCCGTAACTAAAACTGCTTTGATACGTGTTGAGCCTAATTCAATTCCAAGTGAAACTTGACCATTTTTTATTGCTTGAGATGTTTTTACTAAATCCATATCAATTACACTCCTAACGTATAGGTTACTTAATTTCTTGTACCTTCTTTTTCAATTTCTTCTAATGAGCGACCACGTGTTTCTGGAACGAAGAAACGAATGAATAGAACACCTAATAAACAAATGATTCCGAAGATTGCGAACACAGCATCTTGTGGCATTGAAGCTGTCATAATAGGGAATAATAGTCCTACTAAGAATGATCCAATCCAGTTAGCTGAAGATGCAATTCCTGAAGCACTTCCACGAACAGCTAATGGGAATAATTCACCAACTAATACCCATGTAAGTGGAGCCCATGTAAATGAGTAGAATGCAACGTAGATACATAAGAAAACAACAATCATCATAGGACTCGTATTTGGTACAACCATGTTAATGATTGTAGGTAAGATAAATGATAGTCCCATTACTAAACCGCCAAGAATTAAAAGTGTTCTACGTTTAAATTTATCTGCAATAACTAAGAATAAGAGTGAACCTAAGACAAGGATAATCCCTTGAATAATTGGCCACATTAGTGCTGAACTTGCTTCATTCCCAGTTGCTTTTTCAACAATTAAAGGAATGTAATAGAAGATTGCGTTAGCCCCTTGGAATTGTTGGAATGCAGCAACACCAACACCGGCCATAACTAAGTAACGATATTTACCTGTGAATAATTGAACCATTGATGTTTTTTCAATATGATTTTCTTCACCCGCAGTAGTTTGAATATCAGCTAATTCTTGTTCAACTTCATTAGCTGGACGAATCCAAGTTAATACTTGGCGAGCTTCATCAACTTTATTTGTTTTAACTAAGAAACGAGGTGATTCTGGTAAACGTGAAACCCCAAAGTATAAAACAACAGCTGGTACTGCTGCTAAGCCAAGCATAACGCGCCATGCCCATGCTTCAGGTAAATCTTTTAATAGAAAATCCATAATATATGAAAGTAACATTCCGGAAACAATCATTGTTTGATTAATTCCTGATAGTCGTCCTCGTAATTTAGCCGGAGACATTTCTGACATGTATGCTGGTACTAATGCTGATGAAGCACCAACTGCTAGTCCAAGGAAAATACGAACAATAATTAAATACATTTGGCCATTATTTGGTGAGAATGATGCGAGTAATGAACCAATAACGAAAATAATAGCTGACATCAAAATCATTTTACGTCGACCTAGCTTATCTGAAAGCTTACCGGCTAACGCGCCACCAAAGATGGCACCGAACATAACTCCTGAAGTAATCCAACCAACGGTTCCGGCACTATTTTGAAGAGCCCAATCTTTTTGCAAGAATGGTAAAGCCCCCGTCATAACCCCGATATCGTATCCGAACAAAATTCCTCCGAATGACCCAAAAAAGTAAATAAACTTACTAGATATTTTCTTTTCTTTTTGCATATGACACCTCCAAATTTTATTGTCCGATTGGTACGACCAACCGAAAAACCTACAGCAACCGTTTTCTGAAAACGTTTGCATTTATCAACAAGGTCATTTTCTCACATTCATTCGAACAAATCAATAGTTATTTTTATTTGTTCGAATGAATTTCAAAAAAATAAGTATTACTCAAATTTGAGTAATACTTATCATGCTTTAATTCCTATTTTTAACGCTTTCTCGAATGATTAGCTTTGCATCATATACGACAGATTTCGCCGACATTGTTTTAGAATTAATCATTTTTAATAACATCGTCGCAGCTTCTCGGCCCATTTTTTCCTTTGGATGTCTAATTGTTGTTAATTTAGGTGACATATATTTTGATAATTGATAATCATCAAAACCAACAATTGAGATATCTTCAGGAATTTTCATTCCCATCGACTTAACAATATCTATTAATTTAATGGCAAGCTGGTCATTGTAACAAACAATCGCGGTTGGATGATCCGATCTATGCAGAATCTTTTCAATTTTTTTATAGATATTTTGCATTGAATCAGCAGATTGGTACATCAATATCTCACTTTGGTATGAAATAGCTGAATGTTCCATATAAGCTTGCACGAATCCATTCATTCTTAACTGACCTTGTTTATCATCCACTTTAAAAATACCAAGTATTTTTCCATGTCCTTCATTTATCAAATGCTCTGTAGCAACCTCACTACCATTAAAATCATTTAACTCTAAGTATGGAATTTCCAAGTTTTCATAATGTGCATTAATAAAAAGGACTGGTATTTTTTGCGCCACTATCTTTTCGTATAAATCCTTATTTTTATTTATTAATGCGCTTTGTGTTGGTTCTACGATTAGTCCAGATAAATTCATTTCAAGCATTCTTAAAAGGCTATATCGTTCTTTTTCAGCATTATCAAGCGTATTACTTAGCATGATTGTATATCCCTCTTCAGAAATAATACGATCTATTCCAGTGATAATATTTGGAAAAATATAATCAGCAATATGTGTCGTCATGACACCAATTATTTTATTATTTTGTGTCACTTTTTTTACAGTATGCCAATCATTAACGAAGATACCGCCACCTTGTATTCGGTAGACATACCCTGCATTCTCTAAATCACCAATTGCTTTACGAACCGCATAACGACTAGATTCGTAAATCGACATTAACTGTGATTCAGTCATTAATTTATCGTTTACTTCATATTCACCCGCGACAATTTTCGCTTTAATTTCACGATAAACATGCTCATATTTGTTTTCCAAATCAAATCCACCACCTATTAATTCTAATTTTACCATACCCAGTATGTTAACTACGAAATTTTCATACGCTTAATATAAAAAGTAACCAACTAAAATAGTAATTAGTTAGTTACTTTAATTTTTTCATTTATGGTAATTTATTTCCTGCTGCACGATAAATTTCGTACCATTCTTCATGTGTTAGCTCAAGTTCTGAAGCATTCGCAATTTCAACAATTCTTTTTGCGTTCATTGTTCCAGCAATCACCTGCATTTTAGCTGGGTGACGTAGAATAAATGCTGTTGCGATTCCAGTATTAGTTGTTTCTTTTTCTTTAGCTAAACGGTTTAAAACTTCATTTAATTCAGCAAATTTTGGATTATCTAAGAATGTACCTTCAAAGAATCCGTATTGGAATGGTGACCATGCTTGAATCGTCATTTTTTTAAGACGCGAATATTCTAAAATACCGCCATCACGATTAATTCCAGCATCATTAACCATATTCACATTTGTTCCCAAATCAATCATTCCAGTGTGCATGACACCGAATTGGAGTTGGTTAACTAATAGTTTCATATCCAAAGCTTGTTGTAATAAATCAACTTGCCCAGGATAGAAATTACTAACACCAAAATGACGTACTTTTCCAGATTTTTGTAGTTTTTCAAATACACGAGCAATAGCTTCAGGTTCCATTAACGTATCAGGTCTGTGTAACAATAAGCTATCAATATATTCCGTATTTAATCGTTTTAAAATACCGTCAACACTTTTTTCAATGTGTTCAGCAGTAAAATTATACTCTACACCTGGAACGATACCACATTTTGATTGAAGAATAATGTCTTCACGTGATAACCCAGTTTCAGTAAATCCTGCCGCAAACACTTCTTCAGCTTTTCCTGCACCATAAATATCTGCGTGATCAAAGAAATTAATGCCATGATCAACTGATGTTTGAATCATTTCTGCAGCTTGCCCAGTCGACAATTCTGGCATGCGCATGCATCCCAAACCGACAGATGATACTTGAAGTTCGCTATCGCCTAAATTAATCATTTTCATTTTATTACCCCTTTTCAAGTCATGCCTTGATTCTAGCATTCAAATCAAGAAGGCGCTACCAAAACGATTACTTACTAGATATATAACTGGGTTTCTGCTGGCTTGGTTTCACTAATCACATCACCATTATGGACTGATAACATAACGGCAGCACGTGTATTCAACGCATCATAAAAATTATCACTATCCATAATGACGAAATTAGCTGGTTTTCCAACTTCAATTCCATAATGATCCATAACATGCATAGATTTAGCGCCATTAGTCGTCACAAATCGGTAAGCATTCATAATTTGACTATAACCCATAATCTGAGTCGCATGTAATCCCATGTGCAAGGCGTCTAACATGTTGCCATCTCCCATTGGATACCATGGATCTTTGATGTCATCTTCACCAAATGCAACGTTCAACCCATTCTCATCCAATTCTTTGACGCGTGTTAACCCACGACGCTTTGGATATGTGTCAAAACGTCCACCTAAGAACATATTTACAAGTGGATTAGCAATAAAGTTCATTTCTGACATCTTCAATAAACGCATTAATTTGTACAAATAAGCATCATCATATGAACCCATCGCTGTTGTATGTGATGCTGTAACCTTATCTTTCATCCCTGTTTCTAAAGCTAATGTCGCAACGGTTTCCAAGCTACGAGAACTAGGATCATCGATTTCATCCGTATGTGCATCAAATAATAAATTATATTTCTGAGCCAATTCAAAAGCGAAATGGAGTGATTCAACTGCATATTCTCTATTAAATTCAAAATGGGGAATTGCACCAATTGCATCCACTCCTAATTCAGCAGCTTTTGTCATTAATTCCTTCCCATTTGGAAATGATAAAATACCTTCTTGTGGGAAAGCAACTAATTGTAATTCCATCCAAGGTTTAACTTCTTCGCGGACCTCAATTAAAGCTTTCAAAGCCACTAAATCAGGATCAGTCACATCAACATGTGAACGAACAAACTGAACACCATGGGCTGCCTGCATTTTTAATGCTGTAACAGCACGTTCTTTAACATCTTCATGGGTTAACGTCTTTTTACGTTCAGACCAAATCCGAATGCCATCAAATAAAGTCCCAGATTCGTTCCATTCCGGATCACCTGCTGTGAGCGTTGAATCCAAATGAACATGTGGATCAACAAATGGCGGTAACATCAATTTATCGGTTGCATCAATGACTTTTTCATCAGCATTTTGTTGTAAATTTACCCCAATCTCAGTAAACATGCCATTTTCTACTCGAATATCTTGTAATTCTTCTTTATTTTCAATATGTACTTGTTTAATTAACATCGATTATCACTCCTCATTAAATTATCTATCATTCAAATTGTACATGACTTACACCCAATTTAATATTTTTAGTTAACTAAAAAAAGATTAATTCCAAGAATACTTAGAATTAATCTTTGAACTTTTATAATTAGTTTTTTTCTGCACCTAACTTAGTTGATTCATCTTCAATAAATTTAAAACCTGATTGTTTTTTTTCAGCTTGTGGATGTTTAGCACGTTCGTCCATTGCTTTTTGAGCCATTGCTTTGCGTTGTTCTTTACTCAACTTTGCCATTGCTATCGCCTCTTTTGATTTGGACAGTTATATTAAGTTCTAACTTCAACTTTCATTATAGTCCTATTTTATCAAAGTGGCACAAATTAAATCATTTATTTAAAATTACTGTTTTTTTGGGACGGTTGGTGTTGCTCTAAAAGCATTCACATTTTTATCCAAAATAACTTGTTCATTGCTTCCAGAATCTAAAATTGTATTTTGCGTTGACTTCTTTTCAACCAAAACAGTTGTTACTGTGACTTTTTTTAATTCTTCGGTTGCTAGTAACGCATCTACTTGTGCAGAAAATGCTGAATCGCCACTACCTGATTGAATTTCTGTAGCCACAACATTATTATTTGCAATATAATTACCATGTCCGGCAGCAAGTCGGATAATGACCGGTGTTGCACCAACTGGTTTAAGCGTGTTTTGATCAACCGTTTCTGAAAAATGATTTCCAATGACGGAATTATCATTACCGCTAATTGATAACAGCCCATATAAATCGTCTAATCCATTATCTCGATGTTGCATAGGCGCCCACGGTTCTTGATCATGCAGCATATGGTTTGAAGAAACCAATATCTCTGAGCAATTATCATCTAAAATAACCATTCCGGGATAAAATGCATGAATGCGATTATTTGTAACAGACGATTTCGTCACGCCAGATAATGAAATGCTACTTGCACCTCTTGGGAAAATATTATTAGTCGTAATTAGCAGTCCTCCGAAGTTTTCCGCAAAAATGGTATAGCCATTAAATCCAGCGCCCATTAAATTTTCAGTTACTTTCGAAGCTTGTCCCCATCCACGTAGTTCAATACAATTACCACATTCAGCAATAAAATTATCGTGGATTGTTAATGCATCTGCGTTATAAATGGTTACACCATGTTCTAAGTAAACAAAACCCATTTCTGTAATACGGAATGAATCTTGTGCACTTGCAACATAAATTCCAGTCTTACCATTCACATACGTATTTTCTGGATTTTTTTCGCCTGTGCCATCATCAATAAAGTGTAACCCATCAATATTAAAGTTCGAAAATTCGACTGAACTAATACGCGGATTTCCTTCTCTTGCAACATAGAAAGCTGCACCTTCAGATTCTTCATCCGTTGTTTTAGGATCGAGGTCAACAAGAACACGACTACCACCAGGCCATAATTCATGTAAATTTGACCATTCGTTTTGTGGTACGTTAAACCGAATGCTTGATGACGTAAATCCATGCCCAGATCCTTGAATTTTAAGAAAACTAATATCTATTAAGACTTGTGTACGCAAGTGATAATCAGCTGGTGGTAGATAAATAACTGCCCCTGGTTTTCCACCATCATTGCTATTACTATCAGTTTGATGACTTTTAATATCAGTAATAATACTATTAATAACTTCCCCAATATCTTCGTACGGGTTACCAATAGGCCATTTTGTTACATCATAATAATTTTTGTTTGTCATTATTTTACCCTCCAATTTTGTTAAATAACCCTATCATTCAGATAACATTTTTTCAGCTAAAGCGAAGTTTCCAACATTGGCTGATCCATTATTAGCAACTTGTGGTGCTGTAATATATTGATCTAATGGAGGAACGTCAACATAATCATTTAAAATTTCTTTGAATTCATGTCGCACTTTTTCCAATAAAACATCATTTGTAACGCCGCCCCCAAAAATAATTTTATTAGGACGTAAACTTAACGTTGTTTGAACGGCAGCCTGAGCAATATAGTAGGCCATAATATCCCAAGTTTTGTCTGTTAATGGGACATCTTTACCTTTTTTACCAGTCCGTGCTTCAAATGTTGGTCCAGCAACTAAGCCCTCTAAACAATCACCATGAAATGGACAGACACCTTTAAAATCAAGATCATCAGGATGTCTCTTAACTAAGACATGGCCCATTTCAGGATGGCCAATACCGCCAACTAAGTGGCCATCAATTACTGCTCCAGCGCCCACACCAGTTCCAATTGTGTAATAAACAAGTGAATTAATTTTCTCATTAAACAATGTCGACATTGTATATTCACCGTAAGCTGAACCATTTACATCCGTTGTCCAAAATGTTGGAATATCCAGTTTGCCCTTAAGAAATCCCAAGAAATCCGTATCACCCCAACCCGGTTTTGGTGTTTTCGTGATAAATCCATATTTAGGTGACGTTTTTCTGATTTCAATTGGTCCAAATGAGGCAACACTAAGTGCAGCTATTTCAAATTGCTTAAAATAGTCTACGACTGCCGTTAATGTTTCAACAGGTGTAGTCGTGGGAATTTGAATTTGATCCTTTACTTGATAATCTTCGTTACCTACCGCGCATACAAATTTAGTGCCACCTGCTTCAATACTTCCTAATAACATTACATTGTTCCTCCAAGTTCATATATTTTAATATCATAATTAGTTGAATCGCTACTTGTTTCAACTATAAGTTCCTTTTCATCATAAACCCTTTCAGAGAAACATGCTTCTCCATTATTCACAAATAATTCTGCTGAACTGTTGTCCATTAATAAATGAACATCCAATTCATTGGCAACGCTCACATTAGTTTCTCGAAGTAAATCGTCATTATACTTTTGTAATGTTACCTTACCTGTTGCAGCTTGATAGCTAACTTTTATTAATAATTTATTATCGCTATTTTTAATTTTAACGCTGACATTTTCTTGCCCATTAAAGTTCGCTAAATACTCAAAACTCTTTGTAGGGGCTTCAAAAATAGTGGTTGTATCCTTAGGTTTAGTGACATCTAATAATACTTTTTCGCGCAATTTTTTAATTTCTTCAACTGGTGTCATCAATAATTTACCATTTTTCATATTTAATTCTCTTGGAAATGTTAGTGCGCCTGCCCAACCATCTTCCTGTTCTGGCATGGGGCTCTCCCACATGTCCATCCATGCAAATATGATCCTTCTACCGTCAGGCGTAACCATTGATTGTGTTGCATAGAAATCATGTCCATAATCTAATTCAGTGAACTCACCATGATGTAATGAATGTGTCTCTTCATCAAATTTTCCAGTCAGATATCCTGTTTGGAAGAAATTTCTATATTTTAATTTATCAGCTTTAATTCCTTGTGGTGACATTACTAAAACGTCTTGTCCGTCAATTTCGAAAAGGTCAGGACATTCCCAAACGAATCCTTCAGAATCAACTGATTTAGCAGTTGCAATAGGTCCTAAGTAGTCCCAATGTTCTAAATCATCTGAGTTATACATAAGAACTCGACCCAAGCCATCCTTATTTTTGCTTCCGATTACAATATTATATTTTCCATTTTCAAACCAAATTTTTGGATCTCTAAAATCAGCATCATTATCTACAGGAGGCATTGAAATCACTGGATTACCAGCAAATTTTTCAAAAGTTATGCCATCATCACTAACGGCTAGGTTTTGATTCTGCCAATAACTATCCGGATCATTTTTGTCTTTCAAATTATGTCCTGTATAAATTAAATAGAGACGCTCATCCTTCACAATTGCGCTACCTGAAAAACAGCCATCCTGATCTTCTTGATCACCAGGAACCAAAGCAATTGGTAAGCTTTCCCAATTAACTAAATCTTTACTTCTTGAATGACCCCAATGCATTGGTCCCCACTGTGTTGAATTTGGATGATGTTGATAAAAGATGTGATAGTACCCTTTAAAAAAGCAAAACCCATTTGGATCATTCATCCAACCTGCTGGTGCCGTAATATGATACTTTAATCGATATCTTTCATCAGTTACCTCTGGATAATTAATCGTTTCATTTTTCAAAATTGTCTTCTCCTCGTTCTATATGTTAACCGGTTGTCATTATCTTAAAATAAAAACGCACCTACTATGCCGTTTCTCCTTTATATAATTGTACCGGTAGTACTACTTGCATAGGTGTCTCTTTACCTTCTATTTTCTTCATTAAAATATCAATAGCTGCATCAGCCATCTGTTCAATTGGTTGAATAATTGTTGTTAGTTCTGGTTTAAATAATCGAACAACATCTGTCCCATCATAGCCAATAACAAGTAAATCTTCAGGTACTCGTTTGCCATATTCTCTAGCTATTTTTATGATCAAACTAGCGTCTGTATCATTCGAAGCAAAAATACCATCCACTCGTTTAAGATCCTCAAAAATTCTTTTAATAACTTTTGTTTTTTCTGTTTCTGTCCAATTAAAATCAATTGTATACGTTACGGCTGGCAACCCATGTTCACTCATAATTTTCTCGTATGCCCTACGTCTATCTCGAGCAGGCGTTTCTAAATCATAAGGTCCATTTGTATGTACAATTGAGGTTGCCCCATGTTCTAATAGCAATTCTGTTGCCATTTTACCGCCACTATAATTATCAGAAGAAACGACCGGAATATCACCATTCATAATTCTATCAATTGCGACAATTGGTAAATTTGTATTATGATATTCTTCAATTCCTTCATTATGTGCTCCAACAATTAGCCCATCAACTTGATTTGCCATTAGTTTACGTAAATAAGTCACTTCTTTTTCTGAATCATTTTTTGAGTTACCGATAAGAACCTTATAACCTCTATTAAAAAGTTTCGTTTCTAAATGGTAAGCTAATTGTCCAAAAAAAGGATTCGCAATGGTTGGGAAAATAAGCCCTATTAGTTTTGTTTCTTTATTAAATAATTGTCTTGCAACATCATTAGGCTGATAATGTAACTCTTTCACAGCATCACGAACCTTTTTAACTGTCTTTTCGCTAAGATAACCTCTATTGTTCAACACCCTAGATACAGTCGTTTTAGAAACGCCTGCCAATTCAGCGACATCATCAAGTTTTGGATTTTGCATTTTATTTGCTCCTAAGTCGTCTAATTTTAGTTAAATTGTTACCGCTTAACTTTTAGTACTCTTAGTTTACCATAAAATAAGCAAAACCATTATCCCCACCATTAACTTTTTAAGCTGCTTCTTTTTTAGCTAATTCTAATCTAACTTTATCTTCATTTCGTTCAAATTTACCATAGAAAAACATTGGAACTGCAGCAAGTATGAACAGCATGGCTGGAATCCAGATAAAACTTAAGTTAATGCCTAATAAAGATTGACTCGTTTGAGTGTGATTGGGTATATATCCAAAGAATTGCATTACTTGTGATGGAATAAATCCGCCAATCCCACTACCTGCTTTAACACAGAATGCACTTCCAATAGCTGTTAAAAAGCCACTGGCTCTGATTCCTGTTTTCCATTGACCAAAATCAACCGCATCAGCCAACATTAGGAATGGCATTGCAGCTGCAACACCCGTTCCAATTGATCCTAGGCAATATAAGATAACAACCCAAACTTGATTACTACCAACTGCTTGAAGCAACATGTTACAGATTGCTCCCATCAATAGTGCTCCAATTAGAACCGTTCTTTTATTTGTACGTTTAACAAGTAATGGAATTGATATCATCCCTATAACAGCAACAACAGATAAAGAACCAGCAACTGCGACTAATGATTTTGCATGGATATTATATTGAAAATAATAAATCATGCCTGAACTTCTAACAGTTGTTCCAATCCAATAGAATAAGTTGGAAATAACCAATAAAATCCAAGGCCAATTACTTTTTGTTGCTTTAACACTCTGTTTTAATGATATTGATTTCGTAATCGTTGTATTAATTTCTCGTAAATTTAAAAAGGCAATTAAAAAGGCAATAATGGAGATAATCCCTAAAATAATCATTGCATATGAGAATCCTTTACGATCATTTCCTTGCCCTAATATTTGAACTAATGGTAAAACAACACCATTAGCAACCAATAGACCAACATTTCCTCCAACCATTCGATATGAATTCAAAACCGTTCTTTGGTCTGAATCATTTGTTAAGTTAGGTAAAATCGACGTCATAGGGGTACTAATTCCGGTATATATAATTCCTGCAATGACGTAAACAACTGATGCATAGATAACTTTGGACGATCCCGATAAATTCGGTGTAGTAAATGTTAACCATGTAAAGAATGCAAATGGTACACATAACCACAAGAAATACGGCCGACTTTGTCCCCATTTTGTATGTGTATGATCAATTAAAAAGCCCCATATTGGTGCATCAAACATATCAACGCATCGTGTGACGAGCAAGATAGTTCCAGCTACACCAATCCCAATTCCAAAAACATCTGTATAAAAATATAACAAGTACGTACTAATACTTACAAATAGAATATTTCCGCCAAAATCTGTAAGTGAATAACTTAGTTTTCGAAAAAGAGGAATTTCTTCAACTTGATTTGTATCTACGTTTACTTTGTTTTCCATTCTATTTACCCCATTCTATTTGTTTAATAAATGTCCCATTTCACTAAAAAATAGCAATTGCCTGTACCTATAAACTCAACTTTTAGAAAGCGCTTTCTGAAAGAATAACCAAAGTATAACCTGTTTATATTTTTATGTCAACCGGTTGTCATTTGTTTTTTTATTAATCAAAAAGCATCTCATTTATTAATAAATGAGATGCTTTTTCTTTCTATAATAACTTTTAAAGACTTTCTCCATTTGTTTCAATTACATTTTTATACCAAGTAAATGAGTCTTTTTTATAACGTTTCATCGATCCATTGCCCTCATTATCACGATCAACATAAATCATACCATAACGCTTTTTCATCTCACCAGTTGTAAATGATACTAAATCAATAACACCCCATGGTGTATATCCTAAGACTTCAACACCATCATAATCAACTGCTTTTTCGATTGCTTCAATATGTTCTTTTAGATAACTTACACGTTCAGGATCATGAATTTCATGATTATCTTCAAGCTTGTCAATCGCGCCAAAACCATTTTCAACAATAAATAACGGTAACTGATAGCGATCATATAATCGATTTAACGTATATCGTAAACCATCGGGATCAATTGCCCAGCCCCAGTCACTAGATTTAATATACGGATTAGGAACCCCATTAGGTAGTCCACCATTCACAACATCACCTAAATGATCTGCTTCAGCATCTGCTTTAACAACTGTTGACATATAGTAACTGAATCCTAGATAATCAACTGTCCCTTTTTTCAATATCTCCATATCGCCTTCTTGAATCCCAACATCATAATTGTGACGTTCAAACTCTTTTAGTGCATAACGTGGGTATTCTCCACGAACATGAACATCTGGGAAAAAGAAGCGTTGATGCATTGCCTCTTCAGCAGCCATGATATCTTCCGGATCACATGAATAAGGATAAATTGGTACGTGTGATACCATGCATCCTATTTCAAAATCAGAATTAATTTTTTTACCAGCAATAACCGCCTTAGCGCTAGCCAAGAGTTCGTTATGTGCAACTCGATACATAATTTCTTTGGGATTTTCACCATCGTTCACAATAACTCCAGAATTAGTCCACAAAAAGATGGGGTTATTTGTATCCATTTGATTATTAATTTCATTAAATGTCATCCAATATTTTACTTTAGATTGATAACGTTTAAAGCAAACCGTAGCAAAATTTTCAAAAAAATCAATTAATTTACGATTTCTAAAACCACCATATTCTTTAGCTAAATGGAGTGGCATTTCAAAATGCGATAGGGTAATCACTGGTTGAATACCTTTTTTTAATAATTCATCAAAAACATCATCATAAAATTGTAATCCCGCTTCATTTGGTTCGCTTTCATCTCCCATTGGGAAAATACGTGACCACGCGATTGATGTTCGTAAGCACTTCAATCCCATTTCAGAGAAAAATTGAATATCTTCTTTGTAATGATGATAAAAATCAATTGCATCATGATTCGGATAAAATTTATCTGTTTCAATAGTTTCCGTAATTTCCCGCGGAACACCATTTGCTCCTGCAGTCATCACATCAATAACACTTGGCCCTTTTCCATCAACATTCCAGCCGCCTTCAAACTGATGAGCAGCCAAAGCGCCACCCCACAAAAAATCCTTCGGTAATTTAGACATTTTATTTTTCTCCTTTTGGAATTAATTCCATTATTGGTTCTCCATGGTGAATTTCATTTTGCGTATACGCAATAACATCTTCGTAATCATCTGAATTAGTCACAATTACAGGTGTTACTACTGAAAATCCTGATTCTTTTATCTTCTCTTGATCAAATTCAACAAGTAAATCACCCATTTTTACATAATCATGATTTTTAACTTGTGTTGCAAAATATTTTCCTTTTAATTCAACGATATCCATTCCAATATGAATTAAAACTTCTACACCATCTACAGATTTTAATCCAATCGCATGTTGTGTCTCTGTAGTCATGACAACCTGACCATCAAATGGTGCATATATTTTATTATCCGTTGGATTTACAGCAACACCTTTGCCCATTGCACCAGATGAAAATACTTCATCCTCTACTTCTGTTAACGCAATTACTTTCCCTGTTACAGGGCTATTAACAACGCCTGGTGCATTTATTACTGGCGTACTCATAACTGGTGCGACCTTAGCTGGTGCATCATCTAACTGTGCTTCCATTGTTGCGACTTCACTAACTGTTTCACCCGTACCAAAAATTTGAACAAGTAGAACTGAACCCACAATTGCTACAATACATCCAACAACCATACCAATAAATGAGTGTGGGTATTTAGGACTAATTGCATTTACAATGGTTAATAAACTTGGTAGTCCAGCATAAGCAAAATAATATGAATTAAAGAAACTTGTAATTAATGCACCAAACGCTCCTGAAATACAACCAAAGATAAATGGTTTTTTAAATCTTAATGTCACACCATAAATTGCTGGTTCTGTAATCCCAAATAATCCTGTAATAAATGCTGAAAGAGATATATTTTTTAATTCTCTGTTCTTAGACTTAATAAATACACCTAAAACAGCACCAACTTGTGCGACCACTGCAATTGTTTGAAAAGCCTGAAATGAGTCCATTCCATTCATTTTGAAATTGGCCATAACCATTGGCGTAACACCCCAATGGATACCAAAAATAACAAGTACTTGCCAGAAACCACCAATAATAACACCTGCTAAAGGTGGTGCAACTTTAACTAAATAATTATATCCTTTTGCGATTCCTTCAGCTCCAAGAGATGAAAGTGGTCCAATAATTAAGATTGTTAAAGGAACCATAATTAATAGACATAATAATGGAACAGCAAGTTCTTTAATAATGTCAGGTATCTTTTTACTCAAGAATCTTTCAAGATAAGAAAGAATCCAAACTAAAAATAATGGTGGCAATACTGATGATGTATAAACTGTTTGAGATAATGGAATACCCATAAAGTTAATACTTGTACCGCTAGCAATAGTTCCAGCCATCTCTGCCCATGTGGGACTAACTAATGCAGCACAACATGCAACAGCGATTAAACTGTTTGTTTTAAAATGTTTAGCTGCCGTTATGGCAATAAATATTGGTAAGAACGTAAATGGTGCCCAAGAAATAAAGCTTAAAACTTGATATGTACCACTTTTAGGAAAATTTGGCATAGCTAAAGTAATTAGAATTAAACTCCCTTGAATAATACCTGCCGCGGCCAATATGTAAACGAATGGGGCAAAAACCGCAGACATTGTTGCAATAACTCGATTCATTATACTTGTTTTTGGTGCTTCTACTTCCTCTACTTCTGAACTATCAATCATTGCTGAGAATGCATCATAAACATCCGCAACATGTGGTCCAATAACTACTTGGAATTGTCCACCACTTTCAACAACAGTGATAACGCCTGCCATTGCTGATATTTTTTCTTTAGCATCTGAAGGAACCTCATGTAGCACTAGTCGTAACCGTGTCGCACAATGCGTTGCTCCTGCTAAATTTTTTTCTCCACCAATTGCTTCTAAAATATCTGTAGCTAATTTTGTATAATCTCTAACCTTACTTGCCATATTTTTCTCCTCCTCAGATAAAAACGAATAAATAGAAAAAAATTGTAAACCCTTACAAATCTTTGTATATGTATATTTTAATTGTACGTGCACAATAAGTCAACACTTTTTTTGTAACCCTTTTCATCTAGATGTACAAGGCGGGAACAATGTTATACAATAAAGGATACATTATTTTAATGGAGGCATGAAATGTTAAAGTATCAAGAAATTGCTGATCAAATTGAGCTTGCAATTAAAAATAAAAATTTGAATCAAGGGACGCAACTCCCTAGTCTAAATGAACTTATTGCCAAATATGCCGTCAGTAAGACGACACTCGTTAAAGCTCTCACAACTTTAGAAGATAAGGGTATTATTTATCAAGTACAAGGTAGCGGAATTTTTGTTCGTCGTCAAAAAAGAGACGGTTACATCGCTCTAATGACGAACATGGGCTTTACAAAAGATTTAGAAAACAGTAAATTATCTACAAAAGTGATTGATTTAAAAGTTGAACTACCCAATGCTGATGTAGCCAGGGAATTAAATTGTGCTCCGGGTGAGGAAGTTTATTTAATAAAAAGAATTCGTTACATCGATAATCAAGTTCTCTGTATTGAGAGATCCTACTATCGAAAAAAACTTGTTCCTTATCTTAATCGCGAAATAATCAGTGAGTCTATTTTTAATTACTTGAAAGAAGTTTTAAAATTAAAAATAGGTTTCTCCGATAAATATTTACGTACAGACACCCTTAAAAAGACAGAATCAACCCTTTTAGAACTACCAGAAAATTCGCCTGGACTCTATATTGATGAACTTTTTTATACAGTAAGCGGTGAACCTTTTGATCTTTCTCAAACTATTTATAACTATAAACATGCTAACTTTTTTATTCAAAGTGGACAAAAATAAAACCATAATTAATAAATTAAAAACCTCAGGGCAATCACTTAAAAAGGTGATTACCCTGAGGTTTTTAATTTATTTCAAGATTCATTTAAAGAATTCTATTTAACTTCCATCTCTTTAATTTTATCGTTAATTTCTTTTTCAACTTTACGATGTTTGGGTGATAATCCTTCGGCAAAAAACAAGACACTACCGATTGCTAAGACATAAGTTAGGCCCATTGTAGAACTGTTCCAGAAAGATGCTCCATAATAAAGAATGCTGCGAGCACCATCATACAAGAAACGCATTGGTAACCATGGAAGAACCCAATCTTGGTAGAATTGAGGTACTAATGGTTGTGCCATTGCCAATAAAGGAATTGAGAAAAATAGTAAGAGGACAAATATAATTACCCCTGGGAAACCAATCCATGTCAATACCCCTGAGAATAACATTATAAAAGCAAAACTTGTAAATGATAAGAACGATGCAATTGTTATAAAATGTGTAAAATCAAATCCTAAAATCCATGTCGCATACGTAGCTGTTGCAAATCCAGTTAAAATTGCAAGTGCTACAGCTGAGATAATGAATGATGATTTAAATGAAAACTTGTGTTTCATTGATTTAAATTCTCTTGAATCTCCAGCGTAGAATAATAATAAACTAATAACCATGCTTGCAATCCAGACGGGTTGGAAGAACGAACTATTCGCTGATGTTAATCCAGCGGTTGAATGTCTAACGGTTGTTTTTACAGTGATTGGGTTATTTAACTTCAATGCAGTCACAGCGGGGACACTCATATTGGCTTTTGCCATATTTGTTAAAATTCCGGCTGAAATACCACCACCAATTTTTGTAACTATTGTTGATAGTGTCGAACCTAAAGTCGTTGACAATGTAGCATTTTTTGCTTCATTTGTTACAACAGTTACATTTGTAACATCTTTTGTTGTTGGATCAGCTAATTTTCCAATTGATGCCGAGAAATCTTTTGGAATTACAATAGCCGCATAATAATGTTGTTTATCCATTGCACTCTTAAGTGCCTTATCACTCTTAACGATATGCCAATCTAACGCCTTATTTTTGCTTCTAGTTAGATTTTCAACGATTTTGTTACCTTGCTTACCACTATCTTCATTAACAATGGCAACAGGTACATCTTTGAGCTCTGATTTTACAGATGGGATTTGCATCACCACCATAATAAATGTAAGTAATACCGAAACTAAAATGGCGAAACCTAAAAATTTATTTTTAAACATAATCATATTCCTCTTTTCTTTTTGAGTGAGCACTCAATCAATTACAAATACGATTATAACCTATCCACAAGTTTAGTCAACCCTAACTTTTAAATATAAACTATCAAAATAATAAGTTTGTCTTTTGTCATCGCTATCAATTGTGTCATAATAGGGCTATAAATAGGATGGTGAATATTATTAAAAATTCTGAATTAAAATTATATGCCAACTCGGATTTATTTAGAGATATAACAGATAAACAAAAACAAATTTTAATCGCCGCAATTGAATTATTCTCAGAAAAAGGCTATGCAAATACAAGTACAAAAGAAATTGCAAAAAAAGCTGGCGTGGCTGAAGGTAATATTTTTAGTAAATATAACAATAAACAAGGCTTACTTAACGCCATTATTGCCCCTGTCATTAAATCCATCTTACCTTCTGCAATGCACGACTTATTAGACGAGTCCATTGATCATTCAAATTTAACTTTGGATTCATTAATTCGTCCTTTGTTAAAAAATAGAATTATTTTTTTGCAAGAAAATGCTAAAGTTCTTAAAATTTTCATTTCTGAACTACTTTATGATAAATCGGTTGTTAAACAGTTATTAGAAAATATTCCCGCCCCATACTGGACGGCACTCAATTCAACTATTGATACACTAAAAGAAAAAAAACTAATTGTCAGTTGGGATAATCTCGAAATTCTTAAGGTTATTTGGTCAACTATAGGTGGTATTGTACTTGGTTATCTTCTTTTTGATCAATCGTTAACAAAAGAAAGTATTGAACATTCAGCAGATGCTCTGATAAACGCACTTAGTGTTTGATAAAAATAAATAATTAAAAATACCCATCGAGTAAACAAGTTACTGTAAAACCTTGTTTACTCGATGGGTATTTTTAATTCAAAGCAGATTATTCATACTAACTAATCTTTTTAATTACGCAGGAATACTATTAATAAATGTTTCTACTTCTTGTTTCGTTTTACGATTTTTATTAACTAAACGTCCTGTTTCTTTACCATTTTCATATGCAATAAAACTTGGAATACCGAAGACACTTAACTCAACAGCTAAGTCCATATTTTCATCTCGATCGACAGCTAAGAATGTGTATTCAGTATATTCTGATTCAATATTAGGCATTTCAGGTTTAATAAAAGCACAATCTGGGCACCATGTTGCAGAAAAAAATAGGATATACTTTCCATCTTTAATTTTATCCATTAATTCACTTACCGTTGTTTCTTTTTCTATACTTTTCATTTTTGCTACCTCCACTAATATGCTTACTTTTTATAAGTATATATCAGATTAGCCATTTTCAATTAAAATATGCTTGCTTATTTATTTTTATCTCTGATTAGTTTAGCTTCTTTATTACCTATATATAGGCTGTATGCAGAATACAATAATACTACAATAACAATCCATTGAATCACACTTGTATTAATATTCTTAACTAAAAGTACCGCAACTAAAACACCTATAATACCAAAAACAGAAAATAAGGTTATTTTTCTAGAATATTGATTGAGTTTTATAAATTGCATACTTCCTATTGGTAAAGAAAATGCACATCCCCCCATCATAATTGGAAATGCAGCAATCGGATCCATTCCCATCGCATAGACAGTTGCCATTGTTAATGAAAATGAGCCTATTCCAATATTATTTAATGCGCCATAAATAAATAATAAAAATCCTGTTACAACTAATTTCCAGCCAAATAGTTCGGTAGCGGTCCCACTAGCAGTGATTAGGCCTAATTTACCAGCGATGATTAACGCGGTTGCAACAAGTAATCCAACGATAACAAATGATCTAATACTATTTTCAGGTAATCTAACAACAAATCTCGGACCAATATAAGCACCCAGCACTTGGCAAATAATACAGACTAGTAACGTCTTAGTACCAACATTGATACTTGTAATATACGCCAGCGACATGACAAATATTGGAATAACATCTTGCGCATTTAACGTACCTGGTAATTTTTTCATAGAAACCCAATTAGCTTTCTGGTATATTGCTGTTGATATGGCAAAATCTGAAATTCCAAAAGTAGAAAAGAAAAAAATAACAATCTGCGATATTGGTGTCCATACTGAACTGGCCGGTTCTTTCATGAAGTCTGATTTATGTCTCATTAAATCACGCATAAAATAACAGATAAATATAAAATTAATAACAATAATTGCCGCAATCAACGTCTTTTGCATGATTAAATCTCCTAGTTAAATGAATCATAATAGTACAGTTTAACTCAATTTATTCCTAGATAAAATAGTCTATATTAATTTTTCTATTTTATACTATATAATTAGTCCTTTAAAGTCTAAAATTAGAAATATAAGGTATGCTACTGTTAATTGTTTATATAATTTATAAAAGGAGATGCACTATGCTAACAGACTTTTTTGCTTATAATTCATTTAGTCATTTGAAACTAAAGGTAGATTCATTGATTCCATATGGTTTTACAAAAACAGCAGAAGAAATCTATAATTATCAAGTTTCAATTCTTAATAATCAATTTATACTAACCGTCTCAATTTCCCCCTCTGAAAAAATTAATACTACTATTATTGATGCTCTAACTAAAGAAGAATATACACTTTATAAAAATCAGTCTGCAACAGGATCATTTGTCAGTTCAATCAGAAAATCAGTGATTGAACAACTGGATTTAATTGTTGCTAGTTGTTTTGAAACTACTCCAGTATTCCAAACTGCTGATTCACAATCTATCATTAATTATGTACAAGAACATTATCAGACCAATCTAGAATTCCTCTGGAAACAGTTTCCAAATGACGCTGTTTTACGTCGATCAGATTCTAAAAAATGGTATGCCGCTTTAATGAAAATTCCAGCAACTAAAATAGGCTTGGATTCCGAGAAATTAGTTGAAATACTTAATATTCGAATGGATCCTGACCTGCTCATCAATAAAATAGACAAAAATCAAATTTTTCCAGGGTACCATATGAATAAAAAACACTGGGTTTCAATTTTATTAAATGGCCAAAATAATTTAGACACTGTTTATTCTTATATTGATACTAGCTATGGACTAGCTAAATAAAAGGCGAACTAAAAAAATCCATTCTAATAGTCAACAAAATTTGAACTTGTTTACTTAGAATGAATTTTCGCTTATCATTAAACACTTGTACTTTTTTAGTATATACGTAGCTTTGTAGCTCAATTTTATCTACTTATTAATATTTTCTTTAAATAGGTTGTATATATCATCAACTGTATTCGATTTTTTTAATTCTTCCACAAATGAGTCATGGACAAGTAATTTCGATGTATTTGATAAATACTGTAAATGCTTTCCATCATCTTTTTCTGGAATTAGAAATGAGATAACTGTATCTACTGGCTGATTATCAAATGTTTCCCATTCAATAGGCTCACGTAATTTAACAATTAGCATTGCTGATTTATTAATCGATTCATCCTGTGCATGAGGTATCGCAATGCCTTTTTCCATCCCTGTCGTTCCCTCAGACTCACGAATCTTATACTTATTTAAAATATAACTTTCATTATTCGTATATCCTAATTTTTTAGCAAAATTTGCTAAAAAATGTAAGAGTTCTTCTTTATCAGAAACGGCTACGTTCAATTCAATGTTTTTTCTTTTCAATATATTATCGAATTCATTTTCATTCATTTTTATATCATTATCTTGCTCTTGTTCAAAGTTGGTATTACTACCTACATTCATCACTAAACTATTATTTTTTTTAGCTTGGCGACCAGCAATAGCGGCTAGTAAGACAGCAGATACAAGTGATCCAATAATAATCCATAATACCCACAGTAATGGTTTATTCACTAACGGTAATACAATAAATCCACCATGTGGAGCCGGTACACTAATTCTAGTTACATAGGTTAAAATCGCAGCAATCGAAGAACCAACCATAAATGCAGGAATATTTAGTAGCGGATTCTTTGCCGCAAATGGAATTGCACCTTCTGTAATATGAGTTGATCCTAATAAAAAGTTAACGTAACCTGCGCTGCGCTCTTTATCTGAGTATGCTTTTTTGTTGAACAGTACAGCAAACCCTGTTGCCAATGGTGGCGCAATACACGCTGCAGAAACTCCTGCCATAAAGAAATAATTTCCCTGTGCTAAAAGAGCTGTTCCGGTTAAATATGCTGCTTTATTAATTGGCCCACCCATATCTGAAGCACACATAATTCCAACAACTAATCCTAATAGAATGGGACTTGAATTTTCTAAACCCTTTAAAAACGTCATCATTCCTTCATTAATTGTTGCCATTGGAACTGATAGATACCAAATAATAGAGCCTGATAAAAATACTCCAATTACAGGTAAAATAAAAATGGCTTTCAGTCCATCTAATGATTTAGGTAGTTTTTTTAATAAGAACTGTAATATTAAAATCGTATACCCTGCTAAAAATCCACCAATTATTCCACCTAAAAATCCCGTTCCATTTGTATATGCTATCATTCCCGTTACAAATCCAACTATCAATCCAGGTCTTTTACCAATAGCCTCAGCTATATAGGCACATAGAATTGGAACCATAAGATTCATTGCAAATCCGCCAATAGTGTTCAATAAATGTGCTATATCGTTATATTGAGGGCTTTTTATGTCTGCTGAATTAATTCCCCAAAAAAATGATACGGCTGTTAACACTCCCCCAGCAACTACTATTGGTAACATATGTGACACTCCATTCATCACGTACACATACATTTTGTGCCAAAATGAGCCAGATAAATTTACTGTTTCTTCATTCGATGAAATTTTTGCTCCTTTTCGATGATAGGTAGGTAAATTATCATCTGTCAATATTTGATCAATTAATACATCTGCCTCTTTCATACCTTTCGTAACTGACACATTTATCATTTTTTTACCATCGAATCGATCAATATCTACATCTTTATCTGACGCAATTATTACACCATCAGCATCATCAATTTCTTGTTGTGAAAACGCATTTTCTATACCACTTTGACCATGAGTTTCAACTTTAATTGATATACCTCTTTTTTTAGCGGCTTGTTCTAAGGCCTCTTGCGCCATGTATGTATGCGCAATTCCTGTTGGACATCCAGTAGCTGCAATTATTTTATATTTTGTCATCTTAATTCCTCCTTAATATTAGATATTTTTACCTGCTTAGTCAGCTCTTTTACATTCGAAAAATCTGTTAACCCTTTTGAAAATGCCGTTGAACTCGCGGCTGCTATACTTTCTCTAAATACTTCTTCTATTTTTTTGTCCCCTATCGCTACCCCTGCTAAAAAAGTTCCCAACATGGTGTCGCCGGCCCCAGCCGTGTTAACAACGGTTCCTTTAGGGACAGTTCCATATAACACAACCTCTTTATTTATAAACATTGCACCACCGCCACCCAATGATAATAAAATATTTTGTGCACCCAATTTAATTAATTCTTTTGAATAAGTTATCAATTCATGTTGAGATAGTTTATGTTCTACGCCAAACCAACTCATTAATTCTTCATCATTTGGTTTTAAAATATAAGGATTATATTTCAATGTATCCAGTACGGTTTGATAACTAGTATCCAAAACTAGCTTATATCCTTTTTCCTGCGCCTGCTTTGCGATACTAATTAAAATTTCTTCAGAGATTCCGTCAGATAAACTACCAGATACAACTAATGTATCCTTTTCATCTAAATTTTGAATCTTATCCATGAACTGATTTATTTCATCATCACTAACATGTGGACCTTTATTTACTAATTTATACTCCGTATCTTGCTGAATTACTCTTGTAAAAACATTAATTCGTGTATTAGCATCGATATGTACAAAATCAGTTTTTATATTGCACCTTGCCAACTCAGACTCAATATACGCATTAGTAAATCCTCCACCAACTCCAATAGCAGTACTTTCTACGCCTTTCTTTTTTAGAATAAAACTAACATTAACTCCTTTACCATTCGCTTGTATTTCATAATTTTCCGTTCTATTAACAATATTTTTTTTCATTTCATCGGTTTGGATAAAAAGATCAATAGCTGGATTCAATGTACATGTATATATCATAATTTTTACCCCTTTCTTCTACCTACCAATACTACATCTGACAGAAATGAAAAGGTTTTCAATATATGATTTTGTATGCTACAATTGAAAATAAACAAACAATCAAGGTGAGGTGACCAGTAATGTCTCTTAGTAACTCCGAAAAGATTCTTTGGCAAGTCATTCAAGATAACCTAGAAGATATTCCGATATTAACAATAACCAACCTTAGCGATTTAGCTCATGTATCAACCGCTACAGTCGTACGAACGCTCAAAAAAAAAGGCTACAGCGGTTATATGGATTTTAAACAATCTATAATTACTAAAGAAAAAGAAAAAAAATATAAGAATATTCAGAATATGGATCACGATATCCAACAAGTCATTATGAAGAATGAACATGAACTTAATAACACACTACGTATGCTTGACGTTAATACCATAGAAAAAACAGTTCAAAAAATTAAACGTTCAAAAAAAATATACATTTTCTCAAGGGGTTTTTCTGAATTAATTGCAATTGAAATGCTAACAAAATTTGAATTATTAAATAAAAATTGTGTCAGTTTTACGGATCCCAATATTATTAAACAAATTAGTCACAGGATTACATATAATAATATTTTAATTATTATTTCATTGAACGGAACTACTGCAGAACTCCTTGAAGGTGCTAAAAATACGTATAAAAATGGAGCCGATATTATTGTATTAACAACCAACAAATTAAGTCCACTTATTAAATATTCAGATTCCGTGTTTATCGGATTTAAATCTGAAATTTCATATTTCCCTGAATTTGAAGTTAAATCTCGTTTACCATTACAGGTAATGAGCCGTATACTTTTAGATTCTTATGCAATTCGAACAAAGAAAGCTAGCAAATAAATTTATTTCACTTCTACTTTTTTTCATTACTAAATCATTAAAAATAAAGAGGCTAAACATGACGTTTAGCCTCTTTATTTTACTATTTTAATACCTTATCAAACCACGATGTAGCAGTACTTTCAAGAACGACATTTAAATCTTCAATATTCTTTTTACCAACTGTGTTCATCCATTCTTTACCTTTTTCTTCACCATCTTTAGCAAATGGTTCGATACCTTTGCTCCATGTTGCACGTCCACAAAGTACACCATTAAATGTTGATTTTGCTTCATGAGCAAATACTAAAGTATCTTGGAATAATTGTGCCGATACACCACCACTTAAGAAAATAAATGGTAATTTGGTTGCATCACTTTGTTCTTTAAATATATCTAATGCTTCTGTCTTAGAATATACCACCTCATTATCGTCGTTAAACCCTTCCACATAATCCATATTGACTGGCACTTCTACTTTAAGTACATCTACTTTATATTCAGGTTTAGAAAATTCTTTCATCATTTCAATAACTTTATGAGGTTTTACTTTAGCATACTCTGAACCTTTAACATCGTCATTAGTTGCATCATAAGAAACCAATTCTAAAAATAATGGCATATCTTCTGCAGCACATTCTGAACCAAGACGCTCCATATATGCATGTTTCATATTATTAATCTCAGCATTTTCGTCTATATCATAATAAAGTAAGAATTTAATAGCGTCAGCGCCCTCTTCTTTAAGACGACGAACTGACCAATCTGGTAATAAGTCAGGTAAGCGACCTGGGGTAGTAACATCATAACCCGTTTTTTCGTATGCAACTAGTAATCCAGTACTTGCATTACGGACCTTTGCTGCTGGAAGACCATATTCTGGATCAAGTAATATTGCTGAAGCGTATGGTGTTAATTCTGATGAAATTACTTTTTTAAATTCAACGATATCTTCTTCATTTGCTGGCTTATTTGCTGCTGCTGCCAACATTTTTTTTAAAGATCCTCGTTGATCAATTGCTAATGCTGCAATTACGCCTTTTTCATTTGAAAGTGCTTTAAGTCCTGCCAATTTATTTGGTGTCATTTTTATTCCGTCCTTTATTATTTTTTTACTTCTCTCATCCACTTATAATTCTATCTTTGAAGAATATGAAAAGGTTTTTAAAATTTCATTTTTTACATACCAATTAAAAATAACTTAACAATCATAAATACCGTTTACTCCGACTAGCTCTTAATAAAGAATCAGTTAATATCATTTTTTATATTTTAAAGTACCATTTAAATATGTTTCCTCAAAATTTAAATCATGATCTAAAACAATGAAGTCAGCATCTCTACCTGCCGCAATACTTCCGCACTTATCATCAATTCCAACGCTTCTAGCGGGCACATAACTAGCCATTTGGATTGCTTCTTCAGGAGTAGAAATATTCCAATCAACAACATTTTTAACTGCTTCCATTAATTTTAAGACACTACCAGCTAAACTTCCTGACTCTAACCTTGCGGCGCCATCTTTAACAACAACTGGGAACTCACCTAATGTATAATTTCCATCAGGCATTGCACCAGCACGCATACAATCAGTTACTAATACAATGTGGTCTGCTCCTTTAACGTTAATTAAAATTTTAGCAGATGCCGGATTAACATGTTGACCATCACAAATTAGTTCATCATAGACACTACTTAATGACATTGCTGCGCCAACCATCCCTGGCTCTCTATGATTAAGTGGGCTCATTCCGTTATACGTATGAACGAAAATAGATGCACCAGATTCTACTGCAGATTTAGCTTGATCAAACGTAGCATCACTATGCCCCAATGCTACTTTGACCCCTTGTTTAGTTAAGGCCTCAGTAAATTCTTTAACACCCTTTCGCTCAGGTGCAATCGCAATTTTTCGAATAAGTCCATGCGCTAATTTTTGCCAATGCTCAAAAATATCTATACTTGGATCTAAAAAGTATTTAGGATTTTGCGCACCTTTGTGTTTTTCAGTAAAAAATGGACCCTCAAAAAAGATACCCTGTATTTTTGCACCACGTACTTCACCATGACGCTTACCAAAGTCAGAAATAACTTCGTTCAACGTTTCTGGAGCTGCCGTCAATGTTGTCGGCAGAAATGAAGTAACGCCACATTCTAATAAACCTTCAGACATCATTTTTGCGCCCTCAAAATCGTTATCCATCACATCATATCCCTTTAAACCATGGACATGTGTATCTACAAGCCCTGGTGCAATCCATTTACCCGTATATTCTTTGATATCACCATCAGGTTTTTCTTGTTGATAATCACCAAATTTACCATCAATAATTGCCAAGTACCCTTCATTTTCAACCGTGTTTTTCAAGAAAAACTTATCTGCATGAATATAATATATTTCCACCAGTAATGCCTCCTATATTATTTTTGTTAAAAAGAAACTAGCCCATTATCCATAGTCTAGTTCCGCAGGCCTCTTCTAGAATAACTTGAAGAATGCACCTACTAAGCCAACAACTACTGTGAGCCCAATCAACATCAATGGAGATTTACCTTTTTTCAACATCCAGTAACAGAAGAATGTATAAAGAAGCGGTAATAATGCCGGCATCACTTTATCAATAACACCTTTTTGTAAATCAATATCAATTTTCCCAGCATGAATCACAACACCAAATTTAAAGTTAACGTATGTTGCAACCAAGGCTCCAACAACAGTTAATCCAACTATCGACGCAGCACGTGATATTTTTTTTGTATTTTCCTTCATACTCGAAATAGCACGAGTACCAGTTCTATACCCATAATTCATTAACCAGAATAGTAACCCAAAATGCACTGCATTAAAGACAACAAGGAATAAGATCGGTCCAAGTGGATTTCCATTCATTGATAATGAAACCCCAACTCCGGCTGTAATAGGTAGCAACGTTAACCAGAACATCGCATCCCCAATACCACCTAAAGGTCCCATCATTGCTACTTTGATACCACGAATAGTTGATCTATTTTCTTTATTTTCTTCCATTGCTAAAATAACACCTTGAACAAATGTTACTAAAAATGGATGTGTATTAAAAAATTGTAAATGATCAAGCATTGCATATGAGAAATCTTCTTTATCTTTATGAATTTTTTTCAATCCAGGAATTAAACTATAAGTCCACCCACCACCTTGCATACGTTCATAATTAAATGAAGCCTGTAAAAGTAGTGAACGCCAAACCATTTTGTTTAAATCTTTTTTTGTAATTACCTTTTCAACAGTAGGATCGTTATAAGTATCTGGGATCACAACATCATTGCGATCAAATTTCTTTTTAGATGCCATCACTATAGTCCTCCTCTTCATTAACTGTTACGGTTGCTACTTTTTTTCCACCATTATCAGATTTTGCTCCACCAATAAAGAAATCATAAGCAGCGATTGAAATACCAATGATTGCGACTCCTAAGATTGGTAAGTTACCATATGCTGCAACAACAAATCCAATTGCGAAGAATGGTGCGTACGCTGTCTTCCACATAATTTTTAACAACATGGCAAATCCAACAGCTGGCATAATACCACCGGCCGTACTTAATCCTGTTAAGATCCATGCAGGAACGGCTTCAACCATTCCTTGCGCTTTACTTGCACCGAGGAAGATTGGTAAGAACGCCATAATGAAGTAGAAAACAAACAAGATTAGCGGACCCATGTAGTTCAATCGATCAATTTTCTTATCATTACCTTCCATCGCGTATTCATCCATTTTATGCATAACTGGTGAGTAAGCTGTAAATAGTAATGTAACTAAACCTTGTACGGCAACTGCAAATGGTACGGCAATACCAACTGCTAATGTTGGTGTTTGATGAGCAATAATTGCAAATGCGGTTCCCATAATTCCACCAATAACAACATTAGGTGGCTGTGCTCCAGCAAGTGGAACCATTCCAGCCCAAACTAATTCTAATGTACCACCAACAATTAAGCCGGTTTGAAAATCTCCTAATATTAGACCAACTACTGCACCAGTAACGATTGGTCTATGAATATGTGTTAAACCACTATACATATCGATACCGGCAATACCAGCCCATAGTCCAATTAATAACGCTTGTACTAACATATAAATTTCCTCCTTTTTATTATTATATTTACGTTTTTAATATTCTTTCAGTAAGCGCATCATATCTGATGCCTTTTCATTCGGAATACCTTGAACCTCTAGTTCAACACCCAAATCATGCATTTTATTGAATGCTTGAACATCGGTATCATCGACTGAGATAGTTGCCGATAATTGTTTCTTCCCTTCTGAAAAATGTAAATTACCAATATTTACTTTCTTAATTGGGACACCTCCTTCAATAATTTTAGCCATGTCTTCTGGCGTACGAACAACTAATAATATTTTTTGTTTATCCGAGGCTTTACCAATAATACGAATCGTTTTTTTAATATCGAAAAAGCGGATTCCAACAGTTTCAGGAATAACCATCTCCATTAAACTTTGCTGTACATCATCTTTAGAAACCTCATCATTCGCAACTACAACTAGATTAGCGTCAATCGTATTAACCCATGTCATACCAACCTGTCCATGAACAAGTCTGTTATCAATTCTTGCAAGTAAAATGTTTGGTGTTGTCATAATAAATTCCTCCTTGAAATTTTTATTTATAGGCATGTAAAGTTACACCTTTAACTACACGATTTACGGTACCGCTTGGTGAAGGTGTATCTGGTGTGTTTCCCACTTTTACTGAACTTAATAATGAAATAGTTTGCGCATACATAACATCAGCAAGAGCCAGATATCCTTCTGGTAAAAGGGCATCTCCTGATTCAAATGTGAAACGATCACCACTAAAGTTATTCTGTCCCTCAATATCAATCCCAATTACTTTAGCGGCAATTTTATCTCCACTCACTTCTTCTAAAATATCAATATCGTATTGACGTGTATATTCTTGATTGTTAACAAATACAAAAACTAATGTTTTCTCGTTGACGAACGATTTAGGTCCATGTCGGAACCCCATTGAAGAATCAAACATTGTTGTTAGCTTACCTGCCGTTAGTTCAAGAATTTTCAACTGTGCCTCTCTTGTTAATCCCGATAAACTTCCGGACCCAAGATAGACAACCCGATCAAATTCCATATCAATAACAGCTTTTATTTCAGCTTCACGTTTAATCACTTCATGACCCATTGCAATAATAGTCTCAACATATTTTTCTTTAATATCCTTACGTGTTGTATCAAAAATTAATAACGCTGAGAGTGACATACAACTGTATGATCCAGTCATTGCAAATCCCTTATCATTAGACAGCGCAGGCATCATCAATAACAAATTACGTTCGTCATCTTTTGTACCAACAGCAAGTTTCCCTTCCGGAGCACAAGTAATTGTAATTTGATATAAATTTTTAATTATTTTTCTTGAAATTTCAACAGCGGCAACACTTTCAGGACTATTACCACTCCTAGCAAACGAAACTAAAATAGTCGTAGCATCTGGTACTAAATAATCATATGGTGCAGATACGATATCGGTTGTTGGAATACTTTCAAACTGATAATTTGCACGATCCCCGTGGTTACTTAAGTATGGTGTTACAGTATCACCAACATAAGCGGATGTTCCTGCTCCTGTAAAAATGACCCGAATCAACCCGTTCGAGGTAGATTTAACTGATTTTAAAAATGTCTTTATTTCGTCTGACTTTTCACTAAAATTATTAAATGCCTCAGTCCAAAGTTCAGGTTGTTGTTTAATTTCACCTGTTGTAATATTTGCGCCCATTATTTCCAACTCTTTTTCATTCTTCTCAAACATATTAAGCTCTCCTTTAGATGCCATTATCATCTATTTCTACTCTTTTTTTTGTTTCAAATTGCATAATACCTTTTTTACCAGCATCCAGTGCTTTCTCCATAAACGCGCTCATGTTCAAATCCCGGTTAAATAACATATCTAATAACATCGGTATATTCGATCCTGTTAAAACGCTTACATTATTATGCAGTAATTTTATTTTAACTGCTTCATTAAATGGTGTTCCTCCAGGAATATCAGTAAAGAAAACTATTCCATCTAAGCCGTTTAATTTGTTAAGCGCTTTCATATAGTCGCCGCTTAAATCTTCCGCGGTCATTCCTTGTATAAAATCACAAAGAATAAAATTTTCTTGTTGTCCGGCAATAAGTTCAATATTTGATCCCATTCCAGTTGCAAAGTTCCCATGTCCAGCTACTACCATACCAATCATATAATTATCCTCCCTTATTTATTGTGTCGAATATGATAAGTAAATTTATCACCCCTCGCAATACTCAACGTAAATTCAATTACTTCATTTTTTGTGTTATACGTCGTTCGCTCTAATTTAAGAACAGGTGCACCTTCATAAAAATTTAATAAAGTTGCATCATTGCCTGCCATAACACCTGCTGTTAAAGATTCATCAGCCGTTTTTACAATCTGGTTATAATCATCTAAAAAAATGACATACATCGCTTGCTTATTTAATGTCTCCACAGTTAAAGAGGGAAATTTAGCATACGGTAAGTAAGTTCTCTCTAACATCATTGGTTCATCTGATGCAAGTCTTAATCGTTTTAATTTAATTACCTTGGTACCAACTTCAACTTTTAAACCTTGAGCAATAAACTCATTAGCACTAATAACATCAAAGCTAATTATTTTACTACTCGGTTCTTTATCAAGGGAAACCATTTGTTCTGTAAAACTAAACGTTCCCCCTAAATCAGTCTTAATTTTAGCGATATTCGACACAAATGTTCCTTTACCATGTTGGCGATATACATAACCCATTAGTTCTAACTCATTTAGTGCTGTTCGGACAGTCGTACGACTCATATCGTAAGCAATAGATAAATCACGTTCAGACGGTAATTTATCATTCACCTTTAGATTCTTTTCAATTTCTTCTTTTAGCGTATCTACTAATTGATCATAGAGTGGACGCTCATAATTACCGTTTAACATTACTTTTCCCCCAAGTGGTTACTACCACATACATAATATATTATTTTTAAAACTCTTTGTCAATAGTTATTTTTATATTAACTATTATTAAATCATTTGTATTTTCAACATTGGTACCTACCATTAATCATGTTTTTTAATTCCCCCCTTCTAAAGTAATCATATTTCACTTTAAAGTTATAGATTATTAGCGACACACTACTTCGCTGTATAAAATTATCGTGACCGATATGACTTGCTTTCTAATTATATCAATTAAGCATAACTTTTATTTATTAGATTCTAAACTCATATAAATTCTTTCTACAATAAATACGTAAGGGTACTAAAAAGTTACTTTAGTCTAAATAATATACATCTAAAATAAAACGTTTACATTTTAGTAAAAGTTTAGTAAAATGTAGTTGTTAACTAAAAGAATGCGTTTTCACGTTTATTATTTTTATGTTTTGCTATTATGAATAACAATTTCTTTTACCAAAAATCTATTATATAGGAAGAGGTCATTAGAATGGATACAAATAAATTAACGATTGATGCCGAACGATTTGCAGCTGCAATTATTGCCGGAAATCCTAAGCAAACAAATGAAGATAACAAGATATATATTAAACGTCAATTGACGTTATACCTTGAATCAGTTTTGTTAGTTAATGATTTTAATTCTTTAGAAGAAAACCAATTAGGTTCTGCTAAAGAAAAACAACGTCAAGCAATTTTAGATAAGATTATCGAACACAGATATAACTAATTTTAACTACACTCGAAAGGAATTAAACTAATGAAAAATTCTAAAGATTTTAAACAATATGCTTCATATGCCTTTGGTGCATTTGGACATGATGCCTTTTATGCAACACTTAGCACTTATTTTATGATTTTTATTACAAGTCAATTATTCGTTACAAAGGATGCTGGTTTCAACGCTAAAATGATTGGTTACGTCACAACTATGATGGTTGTTATTCGAATTGTTGAGATCTTTTTTGATCCTTTAATTGGTGGCGTTATTGATAATACTCGTACTCGTTGGGGGAACTTTAAACCATGGTTACTAATCGGTTCAATTGTCAGTTCAATTGGATTAATCCTTATTTTCACTGATTTTGGTGGTTTAGCTACAAGCAATCCTTATCTTTACTTAATTCTTTTTGCCATTGTTTATATCATTCTAGATAGTTTCTATTCATTTAAAGATATTTCATTCTGGTCAATGTTACCAGCTCTAAGTGTCGAATCAGAAAAACGGACTAAATTTGGAACAATTGCTCGTTTTGGTTCAACATTAGGTGCTCAAGGTGTTATTATCGTTATCGTCCCAATCGTTGTCTTCTTTTCAAAAATGTTCTCAGGTACAACTGGTAATACACAAACAAAAGCAGGTTGGTTAGGTTTTGCTATTGTTATCGGTTTGGTTTCATTCTTAGGTGCTTTAGCAACTATTTTAGGAACTAAGATTGAAAAAAATGCAATTCGTGAAAATACTGAAAAAGTTCGTTTCCGTGATGTTTTCAAAGTTATCGGTAAAAATGATCAGTTAATGTGGTTATCATTATCATATTTCCTTTTCGCTTTTAGTTATGTTATTACAAATTCACTTTTGATTTACTACTTCAATTATGTTTTAGGTAGTGCAGCTGCATTTACTACTGTTGGTGTTCTAACAGCAGTCTTAGGAATTATTTCAGTTTCATTGTTCCCAACTTTAGTTGCATTGGTTCATCGTCGTGCTATCTACCTTGGCGGAATCGCTGTCATGCTATTGGGTTACATTCTCTTCCTATTTGCTGGTACTAACCTTGTTGTTGTCTTAATTGCTGTTGGCTTATTCTTCTTCCCATATCCACTTGTTTTCTTAGCAGCATTGATGACAATTACGGATAGTGTTGAATACGGTCAATTAAAGAGTGGAACACGTAATGAATCTGTTACTTTAGCAGTTCGTCCTTTGTTGGATAAATTAGCTGGTGCCTTCGCTAATGGTGTTGTTGGTTTTGCCGCAATCCAAGCTGGTATGACAGGTAGTGCTAAACCAAGCGATATTACAAACAGTGGTTTACTACAATTCAGAATGTACATGTTCTTCGTTCCAATGGCCTTAATAATTGTTGCTGCTCTTATCTTTATGTCAAAAATTAAATTGACTGAAGCTAAACATGCTGAAATCGTTACAGAATTAAAAAAGAAATTAGATTAATATAATTAAAAAAACAGCGATCAGATAAAATCTGGTCGCTGTTTTGCTGTCTAATCGTTAAGTCCTTTACCATCAAGAATTTTCGGAATATATTTAATAATTCTAGCCTCACGCGTTTCTGTTTTTTTAGCATCTGCAAAATAACGTGCATACGTTTTTTGACGTCCAAGCGTTAACGTTTCAAAAAATTCTTCCAATTCTGGCATTTCATTCATTTTTTTCTGGAATTCCACTGGCAACACTAATTCAGTTGGTTTACCCTTAGGAACCTTTAACCCAGCCTTTTCTGCATTAATTGCTTGTTGAATGTAATCACTTATCTCTACTTTTAAATCAGTAACATCTTTTAAGCTATGAAATCTAATTTGGCGACCAACCTCAGTATGTTCGCCCGTTGGAACTAAAATACCCTTACCATCATCAATCAGAGTTCCTTTTAAGAAAAGTAATGCCATATACTCTTTAAATCCTTGAATTAAGACAATATTTTTACCATTTAGTGTATAACAAGGTTTGCCCCATTTAAATTCTTCAGTCAGTCCCGTTTCGAGTGCAAGTTCTCTTAACTGTGTCATTTCTTCTTTCCATTGTGTTGCTTTTTCTAAGTGTAAATCAACTTTTGGATTCTTTTTAATTTCTGTCATTGTCTTAACCCCTTTATTTTATAATCTTTTTTCTGGATTTAATTGTAGCCCAATCAATGAACATAACAAGAAAAATGCAGCTAATAATATCGTTTTAGTTCCCATTATCGGTACCATAGCACCCATAGAAATTGCGCCAAAAAGAAATGCTAAGACGACACCCAACATCCGCCAACCTTTAGCCATTGCGATTATATTACCTTTAACAATTCCGTCATAAAAACTTTCAGCCATTGTCCTCAAATTACCCGTCATCATAAATGACGTAAAAGGTCCTCCGTTGATTTGTCTAAATTCTTGAAGTTGAGCTGCTGCAACCATTGAAATGATTCCTGTAGATAACTGTGCTGGCCAATTTCTTGGAATAAATGCAACAATAATTAAAAGGATCGTCTCAATACCGATAACAAATCGTTGTCGTTTATTAATTGAATCTTCTTCTTTAAATCGATGTTGCAGATTTCTAGTTATAATAATACCAATCATAAAAGCAAAAATTGGAATCAGATGATCGAATATGGCCCCCCATTTCATTTGGCCCATATCAATACCTAATATAATTAAATTTCCGGTTTGCATACCAGCGAAAACACCATCATGTACGATATAGGTATACGCATCAAATCCCCCGCCGGCAAATATTAATCCAGCGAACAGTACCCTATCCAATAGTGACATTGGTTTTTTCATCAAATCCTTCTTTCAGATTGTACTTAAAATATTCTTTCAAATTAAGTATACTAAATTATCAGAAGTTAACAAGAATATACGATTAATTTTTACTATTAAAGACGTTATCAAGCGATTTTTTCTGTTTTAAAGTTTATAATGAAATTAGTTTTTATAAGACAAGGGAGATTACTTTTATGCATTTAGCCATTATTGGTGCCGGACCACGAGGTCTGATTACACTTGAACGACTCATTGCTTGGCAACAAGCAGATCCTTCAAATTCACCACTTACTATTGATTTATATGATCCATATGGTGTTGGTGGGCGCGTATGGTCACCAACTCAACCACACGAATTAATCATGAATACCGCAGCTCAACAAATTAGTTTATTCTATGGAACAAGCGTCCAATCTATTGGTCCAGTTATCCCAGGACCAAACATTTTCGAATGGGCTCAATCTGATGCTCATGATTTTATCGAAATAAATAATTATTCAGCGGATTTTTTAACTGAAATTAAAGATTTACATCCAAACGATTATGCAACAAGAGCACTTTTTGGTGTTTATATCCAATGGTACTACGCTGAATTACTTAAACGTGCCTCTAACAATATCACAATTAATTTGAATAAAAGTACGGTTACACAAATTTCAAAAAAAGCTGATCAATTTGAAATCACAACCGCCTTACCTTCAGTTAGCATCGTTGACTATGTCGTAATGTCTTTAGGTAATCTTGAAAATGAATTATCTGTCGGACAAAAAAGATTTGATACATTCGCTACAGAAAACAAGTTAACTTATGTTTTACCAGGCTTTCCAAATGAAACAAAACTAGATCATATCACGCACGAAGATACTGTTATTTTACGTGGCTTAGGTCTTAGCTTCTTTGATTTAGTGACCCGTTTGACTGTAGGCCGTGGTGGTCTATTTAAGCGATTAGAGAACGGGCAACTACAATATCAAGCAAACGGTAACGAACCTCACATTGTGGCAGGTTCGCGTCGTGGATGGCCTTATCATGCCAAAGGGGATAATCAAAAATCACCCGGCGAAGAAACTCAAGCTCATTTTTTAACGGCGGCTAAAATGGCAGTTTTCATGGAAAATGGTACCGTTTCTTTCAATGAATTTTGGACCTTATTAAGTCATGACGTTGAATATCAATATTATTCATTACTTGTCGCACAGAATTATCCAAAAATCGATTTAACAAAATTCCAATTAGCTTTCTTAAAAGATCCTAAAGTAACCGTTGAGCGATCAATTATTCTTGAAGAAGATCGCTTTAATTGGGATCATCTAGGAAATCCAATGACTAAAAAACCTAATGAAGATTTCAAAGCCGTTATGTTAGACCATTTACAAAAAGATGCAGTAGATGCAAAATTAGGTACTAAGACCGGACCATTGACCAGTGCTCTTGAGGTTTTACGTGACTTACGTCTTCCGGTTAGACAATTAATTGATAACCGTCTCTTAACAGATGATGACTATTTAACTAACTTCTTAGGCTGGTTTAATTCATTAAATAACTTTTTAACAATCGGGCCTCCTACCATTAGAGTTGAACAATTACGGGCACTCGTTGAAGCTGATGTTGTTACACTATTAGAACCTGGAATGGTCGTCGATACTAAAGATCATCAATTTGAAACATATAGTGCAAACCAACCAGATCAACGCTACTTAGCAACAACTCTAATTGAAGCACGCGTTCCTGCTGTTCATGCGACAACAGCAACAAGTCCTTTAATAAAACAGTTACTCGATACAAAAATCGCCAATCCTTTAATTTTAAATCCAACTAAAGGTGATTCTGTTATAGATGGCGCAGTCAACGTTGACCCTGTCAGCAATTTATTACTAGATGAGCATAAGACACCGCAACCTGGTTTATACTTCTGGGGTGTTCCGACTGATGGTGTTCATTGGCTAACAGCTGCAAGTCCAAGACCTTTTGTAAATGATGTTAGTTTACGCACAGCTAATGATATTGTTAAAGCTATTTTTACAGAAGAGTCACATAAATAATAATTAAAAAAGTGAATCATACCCTATATTGAGAATAGAGTATGACTCACTTTTTTAATATCTTTTACCTATTAAATTGACGTTAATTAATCCTAAAATAATAATTTTCTACTTGAGGATAACATTATATTCTAAATCATGATAAAATCATTAACTAGATATCCATCAACATTTCTTTATTAATTATGCTACTTAAATCAAAGGAGAAAAATGATAAAATCAATTATGCACGATGAAATATTTCTCGCACAAAAAGCTGAGATTGCAACTAAAAATGATGGCTCAATCGTAACCGATTTATTAGATACATTAGAAGCAAATAAAGAGGTTTGTGTTGGAATGGCTGCCAATATGATTGGTGTGAATAAACGAATTATCGTTTGCCAATTTGGTAATCTAAATGTTCCCTTTATTAATCCTAAGATTACAAAAAAATCTGGACGTTACAACGTCAATGAAGGTTGCCTTTCGTTGACTGGCGAACGTCCAGCACAACGATATGATTCCATTACAGTTGATTATTTAGACAAATCATTTCAACCACAAACCCAAAAGTTTTCAGGTTGGATGGCACAAATCATTCAACACGAAGTCGATCATTGTGAAGGTATTATCATCTAAATGAAAAAATCTCGAGAAAATAAATTCTCGAGATTTTTTTATTATTTAAATTTAAGCTTGAGCAGTTGGATAAATCGTAAATTCATTAACATTAACTTCTTCTGGTTGATCAATGGCAAACTTAACCACGCGTGCAATTGCGACCGGATCAATTCCAACTTGTTCATAAAATGACGACATCCCTGAAAGGGTTTGTTCATCCGTAATAGTATTTAATAATTCTGTGTTAATTGCTGCTGGATATAAGGTTGATGTTCTTATATTTGTTTTTTCCATAGCACTTTCTGTCCTTAGAACTTCCATTAAATTACGGACAGCAAATTTTGTTGCGCCATAAACACCTGCATCTGGGAATGATTTAATGCCTGCAACAGATGATGTTGTAATAACATGTCCATGTTTTTGTTCAATAAATATAGGCAACACTGCAGCAATTCCGTTCAATACACCTTTGATATTGATATCAATCATATCATCCCATTCATCCGTTTTTAAAGCCGATAAGGGCGAGTTAGGCATGATTCCAGCATTATTGAATATAACATCTATCCCACCAAAAGTTTCTTGTGCTAAAGTAACTAAATTCTTAACGTCACTTGCCTTAGTGACATCAGTAACGGCATATGTTGCCTGACCACCATTCTTTTTAATTTCTTCAACAATCTTTGCTAACTTAGCTTCACGACGAGCACCTAAAACGACTTTAGCCCCACCTTCAGCTAACATTCTGGCCGTTGCTTCACCAATACCACTTGATGCTCCTGTAATAACAACAACTTTATTTTCTACTGACATATCATTATCCTCCAATTTAATTAGTATGTTTACATTACTCTTTAAAGTGCACTCTAAGTCAACAAAAAAAGACTCATTTTTATACAAAATAAAAGTGAGTCTCTAGTACCTATTTATTTAAACGGTAAGCAGCGTGATATAAAGGGCCTACGTATTCATTAAATGCAAAACCTGATTTAATTCCAGCAGTTACAAAATCTTTTGCTTTATAGACAGCTTCTTTAACTGACAATCCGTTTGCAAGGCCCGCAGTTATGGCCGCTGCAAATGTACATCCTGCTCCATGATTATAAGCAGGCGTTATCTTTTCAGTTTCTAAAACCTCAAATTGAGTTCCATCATAAAATAAATCAAGCGCCTTTTCACCCTTAAGAGCTTTACCGCCTTTAACAACGACATTTTTTGCACCTAACTCATGAATCTTAATAGCTGCTTGTTTCATGTCGTCAAGTGATTTCAAAGTTCCCATTCCAGATAAAACACCAGCTTCAAACAAATTAGGCGTTGTGACTGTCGCAATTGGGATCAATAAATCACGGATAGCATCAGCTGCTTCTGGATTTAATACTTCATCTTCACCTTTACAAACCATAACAGGATCAATCACAACATTCTTAATCTCTTTTTCTAAAATGCTTTCACGAGCTACTTCTGTAATTGCAACACTACCAAGCATCCCTGTTTTCATTGCAGCAATATCTCCGCCGGCACCTGTCGTTTTCAACTGTGCTTTTACTAATTCAGCATCCATAACAGTTACGTTATGTGCCCATCCAGCATCTGGATTCATGGTAACAATTGAAGTTAGCGCAACCATACCATAAGTTCCAAACTCTTCAAATGTTTTCAAATCTGCTTCCATACCAGCGCCACCACTTGCGTCGCTACCAGCAATTGTTAAAACCTTAGGAATTATTTTCGTCATTACTAATCTCCCTTTTATTGGATGATTTATTTTTAAATTAATATTATTTTATCATACGCCTTGTTATAAACAGCGATACTATTAGGAGTCTTACGCTTCAGAAATATATCGGTATCATTAAAGAGCCACTCAAAATTTTAAATGACAGCTTTCACTTCTTATAAACCTAATGACATAAAAAAAGTTTTTTTATTTATCTAATTTTTGATCGACACTTTTTGTTTCTCTTAATAAAAAGACTGCTGCTAGAATTCCAATAATCATAATGACCAATGATGTTAAAACAACTTGAATCATGCCTTTATCAAAAGCTGTTAAAACAATCTTTTGAACTTTATCAGCATAAGGAGTCGCTATTATTTTTTGACTCCACGCAACCATATGTCCAGAAAATGCTCCTGCATTTACTAAGGCTTGCTGAATACCCGTTGCAGCTACACTAGGAATATGACTATCACTAAAACCAGTGCTCAAACTTGATTCATATGCTTTAGTTTGTGCTAAACCAAGAATTACAACGCCTACTGTTATTCCAATTTGACGAAAAACATTCAATAAACCAGATGCCATGCCAATTTCTTTTGGATTAATATTATCCATAGCAGCAGTATTAATCATCGGATTAATAATAGCGTTACCCAATCCAGTTAATACAAGAAGCGGAAGTAATTGCATGTAGGTAAAGTCCGTTGTTGTTACCTGGCTAAACGTAAATAAACCAAGTGAGGCAACGATAAATCCAAGTGAAATCATCCACTTTTTACCAAACTTGTATCCTAGAACTCCTGTAAAAGGACCTAAGACAAGCGACCATAAACTCATAGGTAGTTGATGTAATCCCGTGGAAAAGGCTGAATATCCCATATAATTTTGCATTAAACTTGTTTGATAAGCGGCTAACGCAAAGATACCAGCACCAAGTGCAAATGCAAGAATTACAACACCAACAAAATGACGATTTGTTAATAATGTTAAATTCATCATTGGCGATTTAACTTTTAACTCTACAAAAACAAAGGCAGTTAAGATTAAAATTGATGCAATTAACCATCCCATAACATGCATATCAGTCCAAGCCCAATGCATATGTTGTTCTTTTTGAATTAAGCCATAAATACCAGCAAATAATCCAACTGCTGAAAGAATCATTCCTATAAAATCAATCGATTCCCCAGCGCCATATGCAGGTGTTTCTTTAACATTTCTAATAACCAAATAAATCGCAATGATACCGACCGGTAGATTAACAAAGAAAATTGAAGGCCAACCAAAGTTCTCAACTAAAAATCCACCAACTAAAGGTCCGATTGCTGTTGAGAATCCAATAACTGATCCTAAAATACCAAGTGCTGTCCCACGTTCTCGGCCTTCAAAGTTAGACGCAACTAACGCCATTGATAAACTCATCATTCCTGAACCACCAATTGCTTGAACTGCTCGACCAAAATCAAGAACTAATAAGTTTGGTGCAAGCCCATTTACAACAGATGCAATCGTAAACAAAATTGTACTAGCGATGAAGACTTTTTTTCGTCCAAACATATCACCTAATTTTGAAACAATTAATAAACTGACTGCATACATTAACGTATATGCATTTAATATCCATTGTAAATCACTAAATGTTGTTTTAAAATCAACTGCCATACTTGGTAAAGCAACATTTACAACAGTAACATCTAAAAGGCCCATAAAAACACCTAAACTCATAGCGAACAATGCTACCCAACGATTTGTTGCTTTTTTCATTTTTTATTCTCCTTTTGTATATCTTTAATTTGCTCCACTACACCAATATAATTCATACCACATATTTTAAAGCAATAAGTTTCATTCCATTTAGAATCATGGACGACCATTTTTCCAATACCAATCGTAACTTATATCCTGACATATTACGACTCATTAGTACTGTTAAAATTAATAATCTATACATATCACTTTAGCGTCTTTCTTCGAAGTCCTTTTAGAAATCACTATTAGACTCATATAAGTATAGTTTTTTTAGCCCTATTTGCAAGTTTTTTGTAAAGCTAATATTTTGCCAATATACCTTAATCATGATAAGTTTTACTTATAATAAGTAAATAAAAAGGAGATTTTATAATGGCAAAATTAACAGAAGATATGAAAAAAATGATTCCTGAACAACTTAATTTTCTTTCAACCGTAGATGAAAATGGGTTCCCACAAGTTGGTCCTAAAGGATCAATGCGTGTTTTTGATGATACGCATTTGATTTATAATGAAGAAACAGCTAAACATGCATTACACAATCTTCAAAATAATGGCCGTGCAGCTGTTGCTGTTATAGATCGTCCTAATCTAAAAGGCTTCCGGTTTGAAGGCACAGCACATTTAATTGATTCCGGTAAAATTTTTGACGATGCTGTTAAATTTGGTGAAGAACGCCATTTACCAAAAATGTACTATGCTGTCATCATTGATGTTGAACGTATTTACAAATTAGATGCTGGCCCAACTGCTGGTGATTTAATTGCTGATTAAATATTAAGACAAAAGGACTAAATCCCGTAAATGGGATTTAGTCCTTTTGTCTTATTTTTGAGCTAATTGTTCTAAAATAGCTAATCCAACACCATCTTCATCATTCTTTTTTGCATGATGATTAGAAATATCTTTATTAATTTGATGACCATTCTCCATTGCATAACTGATACCTGCAGCTTTTAACATCGATATATCATTCAAATTATCGCCAATTGCCATCACTTCTGACATAGGAATACCCATACTATCAGCAAATTTTTTCAACGCAATCCCTTTTTGTGCATTAACATGATTAACTTCAAGATTATTATCCCCTGAAGAAGTCACAATGAGTGTTTCATTTTCTTCAATTTTATTTTTTAAAACAGATAAGTCATCTGATTCATCCGTTTTTCGAATAAGAAATTTAAACAAATCTATTTCAGAATCATCAATAATTTCACTGTAATCGTCTATATAATGAATAGGATTTAAGTTTAATTTGATAACCGCTTCATCATATTTAAGAGGATCATCTGAATAAACACCTTTTGACGTCATAACTTTGAAAAAGGCATGTTCATTCTTCAAAAATTTAATGAGTTTTTGTGCCTCTTTTTTTGATATTGGAAAACTATTAATTTGTTTGCCTTCCTCAGTTACCGTAGCGCCCCCATTATAATTAATCATCGGTGCACTAATACCTGCTGCGTCAATTAAGGGTTTTACCTCATCATAACTTCGTCCAGTGGCAACAACAAAAGTCACTCCCATTTCTTGAGCCTTCTTAATAGCCGCTGCGTTACCCTTCGAAATACTATTTTCATTATTTAATAACGTGCCGTCCATATCTGATGCGATAATTTTAATCATACTTACTAGACACTCCTCTGATTTCAGTTTAGTAGCAACTTAAGCATAGCATGCCACCTAAATAGTGTAAACGTTAACATCTAGACAAAATTAAAAAAGACTACTAATCTATAGTAATCTTTTCTAATTTATGTTTCCTAACCTAACTAATTTAATTATCGATTGTTATGCTAATTCCCGTTAATCTATTTGAGAATATTGATAATTTACTTGCATAACTTGGATGATCATTATTAGCTTGAACAACTTGTTTAAGTGTACCAAAGTCATCCGTAATAATACCATCAACGTTCATAAATAACATCTTTTGCATAATCGTTTCATCATTTACAGTCCAAGCATAGACATCCTGGTTCTTATCATGTGCCTTGCTCACAAATGAGTCATCTAGAGTTGTAGCTTCCATAGTGTACGCATTTGCTGGTGTTTCTGGAAATGATATATTATATGGAATAATAAAACTGATATAAAGCTTTGGTGCTTGTTTTTTTACTTGTGAAACAACATCATAACTTAAAGAATGAATTCGATCCTTATCAGCTAATAGTCTTTTTTGATATTTTTTAACAAAGTTTTTAGTCATATTGGGACTATCTTGCGGAGATACTTTGATTTCAACTAATAATTTTTGATGATTCTTCTCTGCTGCCTTTAAATATTCATCGAAACTTGGAATTTTAGCTGAATAACCATTTTCACGAACAGTTAATGCTGTTAACTCGGATAATGTTAAATCATGTACTGTCCGATTAACATTCGCTAAATTTTCCAAATTTGGATCATGCATAACAACAAATTTATGGTCTTTTGTTTCTTGAATATCCATTTCGATGTAATCAGGTTTCTCTTTAGCTGTTTTTTCTAAGGCAGGAATGGTATTTTGTACACCATTTCCATCATCAACTCCACGGTGAGAAATAAGAACTGGATAGTCATTTAGCATCCCCTTTAAGTAAACATAATTATAAATAGAAGCTGTCCCTGCAACTAGTATCAGGAGAACAACGACACTAACTTTCTGTAATTTAATAAAGCGTTTCTCTTTATAGAATGTTTCTTGAACGGGTTTCAAATGCGGTTGTTGTTCTTCAAAAACATCTAGCGCAATACCTAACAACATAGTCACACTTAAAGCTAATACGATTTGTCCTAAAATTTCCAAAATAAACAGATTAAACATCACAATCATAAATGCTTGATTTTGAAAATGATTATCTACATAGTTCTGAATTAGGAACAAACTAATTTGAACAATTCCTGATATAAAAGCTATAGAAGCCGTAATTACTAATCCTTTTGTGACGGTTATCCAAAATTTGCCACGTCCAGCTTCCCAACTTTGTTTAATTAAATGACCGATTCTTTTTTCTGAACTAAACAACATAGTTGGAATAAAACTAATTAATCGGATAGAGAAGAAAAATGCTACACCATAGACTAAAAGTATTGGGCCCCAGATAGCTGGACTTGTCCACATATCTTGAAGAATAAAATCTGGAATAGTCACCTTATTTAATAAAGTAGATGTAAATAAGACTTGTCCAAATGGTAAAATTAAAACGAAGTAAAAAATAACGAGCAACGCTGTTAAAGGACGTAACTCTAAAACGTCATGAATTGATTGTTTTAATAATGACTTAAATTCAATTTTTAAATCATAACGAATAGCTTGAATACCCCTGATCATGAAAGACATTTGAATATAAACAATACTTAATATAACTAATATAACAAGGATAAACTCAATTAATAATATAGGTTTATCCTCAATAACCGAAATAATGTTAGTATAGGTTAAATATTCGACTTGGTTACTACTAAGTATCTGGCTTACCACCCAAGTTAAGATTGGTTGTACCACTGCAGATAAAATATAATTAGTAACAACTACTAAAATAAAATACAATTTCCAGTGTTGAAAAAATTCCTTATAACTTTGATTTAAAAAATGAAATGTTCTACGCATATTTTCCCCCAATTAAATATTTAATATGTACTTTATACTATCATAGCCTTACCTTTTTTTACATTTATTGACTTTATCCGCGTAAAAATTGAATCTTACTACCTTAGCGTGGTAAATTAGATAGTATCGTTTCTCATAAAAGGAGTTCATCATGTTAAAACATAAAAAAGGTTGGTTTATCTTATTATTCTTAGTCCTAATCGTCTCTATTGGTTCATTATTCTTTTTCATTCAAAATTCTCACTCCGTTTCCAATACTAATCACCAAAAAAATAGCTCTAAAAAGGTAAGTTCATCTTTACCCAAGAAAACTATTAAGAAAAATAAGCTCATTTCAAATACTAAAATAGACAGTTCGCATTGGAAATCATTTAAGGGCCAGACCGAATTTCCAATTTTAATGTATCATAGTATTTCTGTTGGAAATTCACTTCGTATTCCTGAAGCACAATTTGCCCATCAAATGCAGTGGCTTAAAAAAAATGGTTACTACACGTTATCACCTGCTGAAGCTATCGAAGTTTTTAAAACACATAAAAAACCTGCTAATAAAATTGTTTGGATTACTTTTGATGATGGTTACAAGGATAACTATGAAAAAGCTTATCCTGCTCTCAAAAAATATCATCAAAAAGCAACCATCAACTATATTACAAGCCACTTTGGCCACATAAACAAACTAACTATGCCACAAATGAACGAGATGCGAAAATCAGGTTTAGTAAGTATTCAAAGTCATACTGTCCATCATGAGGAACTTAATCAGATGACCGATGCACAACAAACTTTTGAATTTAAGAATTCGAAAAAATGGCTAAACAATAAATTTCATCAAGAGACATCAATTATTTGTTATCCAGTTGGTCGCTTCAATAACCAGACCGCTAAACTTGCTAAAGATGCAGGCTACAAACTTGGTCTAACGACATTACCAGGACTCGCTAATGAAAGCCAAGGACTATTCACCTTGCATCGTGTCCGTATCTCACCCGATTTATCAGATATTTCTTACAAGTATCTTTTAGAACACGGCATGTAAACAACACAAAAAAAAGGAATAAATCGCTGTTTGATTACAGTGATTTATTCCTTTTTTTTGTTAAACATTTTAATACACCGAAAGAATTATTTAATTAAGCTTAGTTCTAACCCTAATGCTTCTGCGACACGTGTTCCGTATTCCTTATCAGCTTGATAAAACTGTTTAGTTTCACGAATCTTTATCTCAATATCTTTAACTTGTCCCAGATTTAATTTAATATTTTCAATTAAACGTGCTTTTTCATCAGTAGGTAACAATCGATATAATTTACCGGCAGCAGTATAATAATCCTCATTTACTGAATAGTTGCCTACTTTTCCATCCAATGTATCACCATGAACTTCTGCATGGCGATTTTCTTCAGGTCCACCTAAACTGTTGGGCTCATAGTTAACATCACCGTTCTGATTTTGCGCCATTAAACCATCTCGTTCATAATTATGAACCTCATTTTTAGGACGGTTAGTTGCCAATTGTTCATAGTTAGCACCTAATCTATATCTTGCAGCATCTTTATAACCAAATAAGCGTCCTTGGAGTAATTTATCTGGTGAGGCTTCAATTCCTGGAACGAAGTTAGCTGGTGAAAATGCTAATTCTTCAATATCTTCAAAATTATTTTTTGGATTTTCATCTAAAACCATTTGGCCAATTTCAATTAATGGATAGTCCTTTTGCGAAATAACTTTCGTAACATCAAAGATATCTTGCGGATAGGCTAATCCTGCTTTGTAAGGCACAATTTGTACGGCTACTGTCCAACTGGGGTAATCTTGATCCTCAATCGCATTATACAAATCATTTTGTAAGTAATCAGAATCTTTTCCTCTTAATTCTTCAGCAACCTCATTACTTAAATTATGAACACCTTGGTTTGTTTTGAAATGATATTTAACCCAAAATTGTTCACCTTGCTTGTTTACCCATTTAAAAGTATGACTTCCATAACCGTGCATCATTCGGTAACTAGCAGGGATCCCACGATCACTCATAAGCATTGTTACTTGGTGAACTGTTTCAGGTGATAACGACCAGAAATCCCACTGCATATCCTGACTTCTAGCATGCGTTTTTGGGTCACGCTTTTGGGAATGTATAAAATCTGGGAATTTCAAAGCATCATTAATAAAGAAAACGGGCGTATTATTACCCACAATATCGTAGTTACCTTCATCTGTATAAAATCTTACTGCAAATCCTCGTACATCTCGATAAGTATCCGGATAACCTGCCTCACCAGCTACTTGTGAAAAACGGGTTATGACTGGCGTTTTCTTGCCCAAACCATTGAAAAGACCTGCCATAGTATAATCACTCATATCTCTAGTTAATTCAAAATAGCCTTTAGCCCCTGCCCCTTTTGCATGGACCACTCTTTCTGGAATACGTTCTCGATTAAAATGTGCCAATTTTTCTAGTAATTGGTAATCTTGAACTAAAACCGGTCCACGAGCCCCAGCTGTTTGTGAATTTTGATTATTCGCCCATGTTTGACCTTCATTTGTTGTTAAATCCCCCATGATGATTCCTCCTATTATCTTATTTATAAGTCCAATCCTAGCACCTAAACTGATAATTACAATTATTTTGACTTTTATAACTTGAATCGGAAAGTAGGTTTTAAATATCATAGTGAGTTCTAGTTAATGTTTATTTTTTTATCATTTTATGACATTTTAAATCAAATAATAACAAAAAGCCTTGATAACATAGTATTGTTATCAAGGTTTTAAAATTAATTTTATCTAGTTTTTTAAGAAAACTGTTACAGAAGCCGCAATTACAATTAGTATAAGACCAATAATAATAACTAACCATTCTTTACCCGTTTTTTTAGTGCGCATAACGACAATTCCTGAAATCGTTGCTCCAACAATTGAAACTTGTGAAAGGACGAATCCAGTTGCCAATCCAAGCATTGCAGGTTGAGCTGAAACTAAATAACCCAATGCTGCCATTGCAAAGAAGAAACCAGAAAAAATTTGTTTGTACGTAACACTTTGTGTAAAAATGTTATTTTTATTTTTCGTTAATTCATAAATTCCAAGAATTAATCCAAATGCTGCCATCCCGATAGCTTGTGCTAAAAACATATGCATACCATCAGTATTTTTAGTATATTGTGGAAGGATACCATATAATGAATAACCAACTTGGGCAATCAATAAGACACCAACTGCCTTTGTAAGTAGTTCTTTATTTCCAGCTGATTTCTTTTCTTGATAAGTTGTCATATAAGCTCCAACCAAGATAACAAATACAGCGATGAATCCATATAATTTTGATGAAACTGGACCCCAGTTACCAAGCATTACAACACCCCAAACTACATTTGCTGTAATTTGGAAAGCTGTTGAGATTGGCATTGCTTTAGCAGAACCTAAAGCATTTCCATCCTGATCTTTCATCCCAAAAGCCATAATAGTTAAAACATTTCCAAAGGCCCAAGCTGCCCCTGAGAAAAATGCTAACCAAAAATTAGAACCTTGTAACATGGGCATTCCCATGACTAATGAAAGGACGATTGCAACAATCAAAGTTCCCCATGTTGCTCCAAAAATACCTTGAACTGGTTTACCGCCAAAATATGATACTAAAGTTGGATATGCACTCCAACCAATAATTGCTAAAAGTGAGAAAAATAATCCTAACATATTCATTTTTATATCATCCTATCCTTATATTAATAACTATTTAATTGCTTCGCCTTCAAAATCAACATTTGATTCCAAAACGATATTTGAAAATGGTGTGATTTCACCTGTTCGTACTGTAGCAATATTATTATCATCACGACTCATCGATTTCAATTCATCATGTGAAATGAAAACAACTTCAACATCATCATCTAATAAAGCCTTGATAGCAGCATATTGTTCAGGATTAACCGTTTTAATTTCTTCAGCTAAAAAAGCTTTTTGAATTTTCATTTCAGAAAGTGTTGCAGCTAAAACATCAATAAATAATGGTAATCCACGTACGATTGAAAGATCAATTTTACGTCCATCATCCTTAATTGGTAGGCCTGAGTCACCAATTGTTAACCATTGTGTATGTCCAATTTCAGAAATAGCATTTGATAATTTTGTATTCAAAAGATTAGTTTTACGCATAATTTATCTCCCATTCAACAATTTAAATTTATTTATTAGCATCCAAAACAGCTAATACAGCAGATTCAGTTGGAATACTTGGTTGTGCACCAGCATGTGACACCGTTACAGATGAAGCAGCTGATCCATAACGCATAGCTTCAGCTAAATTATCTAAATTAGCATGTAAACGTGTTGCTGTAGCACCAATAAAAGTATCGCCGGCAGCAGTTGTATCAACAGCCTTAACCTTAAATGCTGGAACGACTCCTTCTTCACCATTATCACGCATGTAGAAAGAACCTTCTGAGCCAATTGTAATGATTACGGTATTAATTCCACGTTCAAAATAGTACGCAGCATTGTGTATCATTGAATGTTCATCAGTCACTTCTATCCCAGTCAATAAGAATGTTTCATGTTCATTTGGTGTAATAATATCAGTTAATTCTAATAATTCAGCTGGTAGTCCACCATTTTCAGGCATTGGAGCTGGGTTCAAAATTGTTTTAACACCATGTTCGCGTGCAATCTTGAAACCTTCAATAACTGATTCTGTTGGAATTTCTAATTGCGCAATCAAAAAATCTGATTCAGCAATGGCAGCTTCATGTGCGCGTACATCAGCTGGTGTCATATCAGCATTAGCGCCACCATAAATATGGATAATATTATCGCCTGTTTCGGCTGAAACAGTAATATAAGCTTGTCCAGTTTCTTCAGTATCTGAAACAATCACATGTTCAGTGCTTAAGTTTTCAACATTCATATTCTTTGAGGTATCAAATTCTTTACCAACTTTTGTAATCATGTTAGTCTTTGCACCAGAACGTGCAGCGGCAACACCTTGGTTCAATCCTTTTCCACCCATTGCTTCAACTTGATGATTTGGTGTGTGTAAAGTTTCGCCGCTAGTTGCGAAACGGGGTACAGAAACAACCTTATCAATATTAGTTGAGCCCAAAACAGTAATAACTTTTGCCATAACGTTTCTCCTTCATTTCTTTGATATATTTATCAAATAGAATGTGTATTCGATTACATCAATATAATACATATTATTTGCTTTGGCAAGCGCTTTCTGGTTTTAACTGCTAAAACTACCGACTTTTTCGCCAATTATTGACTAATACAAAAAAACCTGATGACATAAAATTGTCATCAGGTTTTTTATTAATATTAAAGTTTAATTTTGCTTACGATGTTTAATTTGTCATCAAGATCGTAAACAACTGGTTCGCCAGTTGCCATTTCAACGCCCATGATGTCTGCATCAGAGATGTTTTCAATGTATTTTGTAAGGGCACGTAATGAGTTACCATGTGCAGCAACGATTACATTTTTGCCTTCAAGTAATTTAGGAGCGATTTCGTCTTCCCAGAAAGGAATAACACGTTCCAAAGTAACTTTTAAGTTTTCGCCACCTGGGATAGCTTTAGGATCTAAATCAGCATAACGACGATCGTTAGCTGCTGAACCTTCATCAGTTGCGCTTAAAAGTGGAGGTAATGTATCGTATGAACGACGCCATACAAGAACTTGATCTTCACCGAATTGTTCTGCTGCTTCGGCTTTGTTTTGGCCTTGTAATGCACCATAATGACGTTCATTTAAGCGCCATGATTTGATTTCAGGAACCCATAATTGGTCTGAACCTTCAAGTGCGTAATGTAATGTTTTAATAGCACGTGTTAAAACAGATGTATAAGCTTGATCAAATTCGATTCCAGCTTCTTTAATCTTTTTACCAGCTGCTTGTGCTTCAGCAACGCCTTGTTCGCTCAAGTTAACATCTACCCAACCTGTGAAAAGGTTAGATAAGTTCCATTCACTTTGTCCGTGACGAATAAATACTAATTTTGCCATAAGATAAAATCCTCTTTTTCTATTTTTAGTTTACTGGTTTATTTTACACTGAAATGAAATAAATTAATAGTCTAATTTAAGCGATTTAGCTTTGCACTTTTGAGTCCCTTTAACAACTGATCAACAGCTGTTTGAACCGTTCCTAAATCAGTTGCCAAATTCATTCGAATAAAGCCTGGCGTTTCTTCACTAAACCATTGTCCATAATCAATAGCTAAGCCACACTCATTCTGAATAAATTCTTTCATCCGACTGGGATTTACATATGCTGAAAGGTCAATCCACATCAAGTATGTGCCTTCTAGTTCACTAATTTTAATTTCTGGAAATTTATTGACTAATTGGTGGCTGACTTCTAAATAATTGGTCCTTACGATACTCAGAATTTCATCTAACCAAACTGCTCCTGAACGATAAGCCGCCTCTCCAGCAACACATCCCATTAAACTACCCTCAGGTTTGTTCAAACGCTGTACCATTTTATCGTACTTAGCTCGTAATTGCGCGTTTGGAATAATGATATGCGAGTTTTGTAAAGCAGCTAAATTAAATGTTTTTGAGGGAGCATTAACGACAACCATATTATCTCGATAACGACCTTCGTCTATTGATAAAGCTGATACAAATGGTTTTTTTCCCACAATTAAATCTTGATGAATTTCATCCGAAATTACCATCACTTTATTTTCACGACAAATTTCAAAGAGTTGTGTCAGTTCAGCTTCAGTCCAGACGCGACCAACTGGATTATGCGGTGAACAATGAATAAGTAATTTAACGTGATTAGCTTTCATATCTCGTTCAATTGCTTCAAAATCCATTTCATATTGATTATTTTCATGTTTCAAAGGTGTTCGTACGATACGTCTGTTATTATCTTCAATTGCACTATAAAAAGGGTAATATACTGGTGTTTGAACTAAGACGCTATCACCTGGTTCCGTCATTAAATCGACTAATTGATATAATGAATTTACAACCCCTGTTCCAAATCTCATCCATTCCTTATGCAGTTCAATCCCATAGCGAGATTGTTGCCAATCAAAAAAGGCATCATAATATGAATCAGGAATTGTTGAATAACCAAAAACACCATGTTGTACCCGTGCTATTAAAGCATCAGTTACGGCTTTAGGTGCTTTAAAATCCATATCTGCAACCCACAGTGGCAATAATTTATCATCGCCATATTGCTCTTTTAAACTATCCCATTTAACTGAATTTGTATTTTTTCTATTCACTCTAAAATCAGCTAAAAATTTATTTTTCTTTACCATCAGTTTGACTATCCTTCCTTATTCCTTTAATTTTACCAATCCGTCCTTTAGATCCAGGAATTGACTTCACACCCAAGATATCCAAGAAGAATGTGAAAATGGGAATTCCGACAATCAAGCCCCACGTTCCAAATAATTCTTCACTGACTAACAAGATTACAAATGTAAAGAATATAGGTAGTTCTGTCCGACTTGACATAAATTTAGGATTTAATACATATGATTCTAATAAATGAACGACCATTAACATAATTAAGATGTAAACCACATCACGTACGCCACCAACCGAATAACCAACTAAACTTAATGGAATACATGAAATTAATACCCCTGCGACTGGAATTAAACTTAATAAGAAAATTAATATTCCTAAAGGCAAGAGCTGTGGCATATGCATGAAGTACAACCCAATCACAGTAATAACTGTATTAACAGTTGCGATAAAGAATTGTGCTTCAATAACGACACCAAATGATTTAACAAATTTTTCACCAAAGAAGTAAATATCCTGGAAAAACCAACCAAAATCACTTGATAAAAAGTTTTTTGAGAAATGTGTCATCTGATCTTTTTCAATCGTATAAAAGAAGCTTAAAATAAGCGATAATAAAAATGTTGCTGCCATAAAACCAATGCTCGTTATATATTGAAATACAAGCGTAAAACTACTTTTTAATTGTGGCACAATTTGAGATTTACCAATAGATTTAAGTACCCATTCCATCACAAGATTTGTATCTTTACCTGGATGACGATAAAAATTAATCACATAATGTGCCATTGAAACTGTTTGCGAAACTAAAATAGGAAAATACTTAGTAACTGCCAAATAAAGCAGCGCGATAATTGCCAGATATACTCCTATAACAATTATTCGACTATTAATTGATGAATGTCTTTGAATAACATTTATCAATCGGACTACTAAATATGTAAATATAAAAGTTAATAGAACAATGCTAATGACATCTTTCGCAAGAAAAATAACACCCATAATTACACAAAGTACAACAAATCTACGTAACTTAATATTTTCAATAAAACTTTGCCAAATTTCCAATAGACACACTCCTTTAACTATAGTCTTCATTGTACAAAATATTTACTAAAATGTCTGTAATTCTTACCTTTTTGTTCTAAAATAATTATCTCTCCGGAAAGTTGACGACTTGTCGTCTATTAAAACTTATGGTTAACTATGAAGATTGACTCTACGAAAGGAGTACTCTTGTATGGCTGAATTAATTTACAAACAACTGATTAGTAAACTTAAAAAAAGAATCGCTGCAGATGAATTTCCCGACATGAAACTCCCTGATGAACGTAGTTTGAGTGAAACTTATAAAATTAGTCGTAGTTCAGTAAAACGAGCTCTTAGCCAAATGGCTAACGACGGTATTATTTTTAAAAAACGCGGTTCCGGCACCTTCATTAATCCCTTATATTTAAAAAATAAAACCGTTTTTAATTATGAAGGCTCTAACTTAGGTGTTACAGACGGATTTGAAATGAATGGTAAAAGCCCTAAAGTTAAAGTACTAAGTTTTGAAGTTATTGCGCCCTCAGAAGATTTACAACGCAATCTTTTCTTAGACACAGATGATTTTGTCTACAAGATTGTTCGCTTACGTTTATTTGAAAAAACGCCTTTTATGATTGAAACAGGCTATATTCCAATTAAGATTGTTCCTAATTTATCTCAAACAATTGTTAAAGGATCAATTTTTAATTATTTGGAGGATATTCAGAATCAATCAGTTACTAAATCGTCGCTTTCAATCTACGCTGAACCATCAGACGAAAATGATCAAAAACTTTTAAATTTAAAACCAACTGAACCAGTTAGTATAATGGATGGTATTTTCTTCTTAGATAATGGTACCCCATTTGAATATTCAAGTATGAGATTTCATTATAAATTTTCTAAATTTAATACTTTCATGGCCGTTAAATAGGCTATTTAACGGCTTTTTATTTACTTTTTAAAATAATTGGTACGTTCCAATGAATTAAATGATTGACTTTTATTTAATGTTTGTTATTATGAACATATAGAAAGCGCTATAACTTTAGCAAATAAAACATATAGGAGTGTGTAACTATGACAGAAACTGATTTTTCATCTAAATCATATTTAGATAAAGTTGATGCTTGGTGGCGTGCAGCAAACTACCTTTCAGTTGGACAACTTTATTTAAAACAAAATCCATTATTACAAACTGAAGTCGTACCTGAAGACATCAAAGTTAACCCTATTGGTCATTGGGGAACAATCTCAGGCCAAAACTTTATTTACGCTCATTTAAACCGTGCAATTAATAAATATAACTTAAACATGTTCTATATTGAAGGACCTGGTCATGGTGGCCAAGTTATGGTTTCTAATGCTTACCTTGATGGTAGTTATACAGAAATCTACCCAACAATCACTGAAGACTTAACTGGTATGCAAAAATTGTTCAAACAATTTTCATTCCCAGGTGGTGTCGCTTCTCATGCTGCTCCTGAAACACCAGGATCAATCCATGAAGGTGGCGAATTAGGTTATTCATTATCTCATGCCGCTGGTGCTATTCTTGATAACCCTGACGTAATTGCTGCTACAGTAATTGGTGATGGTGAATCAGAAACTGGACCATTAGCAGCAAGTTGGTTCTCAAATGTCTTCATTAACCCAGTTAATGATGGTGCTGTATTACCAATCCTTGATATGAATGGTTTCAAAATCTCAAATCCTACAATTTTATCACGTAAATCTGATGCAGATTTAACAAAATACTTTGAAGGTATGGGTTGGGATCCAATTTTCGTTGAAGGAACTGATCCTGAGATCATCCATCCTGAAATGGCTAAAAAAATGGATCTTGCTATCGAAAAAATTAAAGCAATCCAAACTGAAGCTCGCAAACACCCAGCTGAAGAAGCAACAATGCCTAAATGGCCTGTTATGATTGTTCGTACACCAAAAGGCTGGACTGGTCCAGAAGTCTGGAACAACGAACCAATCGAAGGCTCATTCCGTGCTCATCAAGTTCCAATTCCTGTAGACCAACGTCACATGGAACATGTTGATGCTCTTGTTAAATGGATGAAATCATACCGTCCAGAAGAATTATTTACAAAAGACGGTCAATTAATTCCTGAACTAAAAGAAATGGCACCTAAAGGCAACCAACGTATGGCAATGAACCCTATTACTAACGGTGGTATTAATCCTCAAAAATTAGTTATGCCTGATTGGAAGAAAAATGCTGTTGATACATCAACTCCAGGTGCTGTTACAGCACAAGATATGATTATTTTCGGTGACTTCGCTCGTGATATTATTGAAGAAAACCCTAAAAACTTCCGTATCTTCGGACCAGATGAAACAAAATCAAACCGTTTGAATGCTATCTTTGAAGCTACTAACCGTCAATGGTTAGAACCAATCAAAGAAGGTAACGACGAATGGCAAAGTCCTGTAGGCCGTGTTCTTGATTCACAATTATCAGAACATCAAGCTGAAGGTTGGATGGAAGGTTATGTCTTAACTGGACGTCATGGTTTCTTCGCTAGTTATGAATCATTCTTACGTGTCGTTGATTCAATGTTGACACAACATTTCAAGTGGTTACGTAAAGCCAAAGAACAAACATGGCGTAAACAATACCCATCATTGAATGTTATTGCAACATCAACTGTATTCCAACAAGATCACAATGGTTATACTCATCAAGATCCAGGTATGCTTGGTCATTTAGCTGATAAGAAACCTGAATTTATCCGTGAATATACACCTGCTGATTCTAACAGTTTATTAGCTGTTATGAATAAGACTCTTCAAAGTGAAGAACTTATTAACTTAATCGTTTCAAGTAAACAACCACGTCCTCAATTCTACTCAGCTGATGAAGCTCAAGAACTTGTTGACAATGGTTTGAAAGTTATCGATTGGGCAAGTACTGCTAAGGGCGATGATGCTGATCTTGTTATTGCTGCTGCTGGTTCAGAACCTAACTTAGAAGCTTTAGCTGCTGTTAGTCTTTTAAACTCAGCATTCCCAGAATTGAAGATTCGTTTCATCAATATTGTAGATATCTTAAAATTACGTCATCCTAAGATTGACCCTCGTGGTTTCTCTGATGAAGAATTTGACGGTTACTTTACAACTGATAAACCAGTCGTATTCGCATTCCATGGTTTCGAAGCTATGGTTCGTGACATCTTCTATGATCGTCATAACCACAATGTTTCAATCCATGGTTACCGTGAAAATGGTGATATCACTACACCATTCGATATGCGTGTCTTGAACCAAATGGATCGTTACAACCTTGCTAAAGATGCTGTCTTACAAGCTGGCAACTTAGGCGCTGCAGGCGATAAATTTGTTAAAGAAATGGAAGCTATGGTTGCTAAACATGAATCATACATCCGTGAAAATGGTGATGATCTTCCAGAAGTTAATAACTGGAAATGGACTCCACTAAAATAGTAAAACTTTAAACGAAAAGAGAACCGCAATTGCGGTTCTCTTTTCGTTATCATTAAAAATCATTCTTTTGTGAGCTGTCCATCTCGCATAAAAAATGTTTGGTCTGTATATGCCAAGACATCTTCATCATGTGAAACCATAATAATCGTTTGTCCCGTCTTTTTAGTAATATCGGCTAGCTGGGCTGCAACTTGCTTCGCTCTTTTGCTATCTAAGCTTGCCGTTGGCTCATCAGCAAAGATGAGCTCCGGTTGCCCAAATAATGCTCTAGCGATTGCAACGCGTTGTCTTTGACCACCTGAAAGACTAGCAGGATATTGATTTCTTTGGTCCCATACACCTAAGTCACGTAACATCATTTCGGGATTACGACTTTCTTTTTTAGTTTTCATTTTATTGACTAATTCAAATTGTTCTAAAACGGTTAAAAATGGGACTAAATTAGACCCTTGTAAAATAAACCCAAATTCATTAAATCGTAACCTAGTTCGCTCTTTTTCGCTTAATTGTCCGATCTCTTGATCTTTAAAATAAATTGTTCCATCGGTTAATCCTTGTAATCCACCCATAATGGTCAGCAACGTTGTTTTTCCAGATCCTGATGGACCTGTCAAGCCAATAAACGTCCCTTTCTCAACAACTAAATCAATATTATCAAGAGCCAACTTTTTATTATCACCTTTTCCAAATGTTTTAGAAACATCAGATAATTGCATTAAACTCATTTAGACACCTCCAATTGCATCAAGTGGATCAACACGTAATATTTTAAAAATGGAGAATAGTGATCCTAGAATGATCATCAATAATAAGATAACCGAAAATCCTACGACTAAGAAGACATTATTTAAAAATGGGACGGCAGCTGGTAACGATAGCGCTGTTGCCACATCTGCAATAATACCCAATCCAATTCCTAGTAAACCTAGTAATGACGACTCCCAAATTAAGCTTTTAACCAAAGTCCCACTAGAAACTCCTTGTGCACGTAACACGCCATAAACGGCTGTTTTTTCAATGGTTAAAATATACATAAAGATACCTACGATAAACGCAATAATGACAAATAAGGCGCCAATCATTAACGTAAAGGTCTTCACTTCTGGACCATATCCCGGTATGTTGTTAATCACCTTGTCCATTGTTAATGTCGCTAATTGTTGATCTTTTTTAATTTTAGCTGAATTTTTTAAAACAACTGCATTAATTTTTTCAGTCGGATTGTCCGGGCCATAACGTAACGTTTGATAGTCAGCTAATTGTAAATAGACAACTGGTGCTGTTGTGTATTTATTACCCGTCGTTATCCCCACTACTTTATATTCTTGTTTCGCATTATTAATTTTTATTTTTTGGCCTAATTTAGTGGCATCTAATCCATTATCAACAACTACTTCGTTAACTTTCTGCGGCATTCTGCCTTGAACTAATTTAGGCTTCAAAAATTGATTAAATTGAACTCCAAAAACACTAATATTAGCTTTTGGTTCGTTTTTCCGACTAGCAACGCCCATCATTTGACCTAAATAAGCGTAGTCTGATTTTGACCCTGAAATCTTAGGAAGTGAGTCTTTTTGTATCTCGGAAGATGCCAAATTATTATTCGCATACTGACTGATAACAATGTTATCCGCATCCCAATTATCAATTGAAGACCGATTATTGTTCGCAAGCCCAAAAGCCAATCCCGTTAAAAAAAAATGAGATATGAAACTAAAAAGATGGTGAAAATAATCAGACCATACCGAAGTTTATTATATTTAATCTCTTTAACAGCTAAGTACATGTCATATTCCCCCTTATTTCTACTATATAATAACTTTGCACCAAATTAAAAGTAAACGTTTTCAGTGGAGGTTAAGAAAAAAGCATAATCCTAAAATTTAGAATCACACTCTTAAAATACTAATTTATTTGTAATCTCGCGCTGCAATAGCTTTAACACTTGTTGTTTCTTTAACAGCCTGTTTAATAATTTTTACAACATCTGAATCACTAAATGAGTTAGGGTTAACACCAGCAAATTTAATTGAGTCTCGTGCTGCCTTAATACGTGATGCTGTAATTGCTTTACCGTTACCATCTACTATGTTAGATGAACTTGTTGTATATTCATTCGAACCTGAATACGATGATGCAGCGGCTTGTTCTTCTGACGTCAACGTAGCTGACGAATTGTTTTTTATTTCTGGTATACTATACTCCGACCCATAACCACTACTTTTAGATGATGGTGTTGAACTTTTCGAACTACTTGAAGAACTGCTTGAAGAACTACTTGTTGGGTAGCCAATCGTTGCCAAATTCTTATCATTTTTTTGTTGTAAGTCTGTTGCTTTTTTCTTTAAATCTGAGTAATAATTTTTATCAATACTACTATCTTTTAAGATTTCAGTTAATTTATCGTTTGATGCTGTGTAGCTATATTCTGTATTTAAATTCATTGCTTCATTATATGTTTTTATGAATAGCGCACGTTTTTCAAGAACCGTTGTTAATTCTTTTTTCAAATTTGTTGCTCGTTTTTTAATGACTGCTGATCCATCATGATCCGCTAGCACGATGCTAATTGCATCCTTTGCTTTACTATACTGACGATCTTCAGTTTTGTTAATTACTGCCTTGTAATGTGTCACCTGTGTCTTGTAAGCTTGTGCAGTCGCATCATTTGATTTCTTTTTTAAAGCGACATCAAAATAATTTTCTGCCTCAGTATATTCTGCATCTTGAATCGCAGTTTTACCGTTCTTCATGGCTGTATTATAATTTTTATTTGCTTCTGCATGTTTCGTTAAACCGTAGCCACCAAACATACCTACTATAACAACTGCAACTAATCCCCATACCCATTTTTTCATTTTAACCACACCTCTTATCCCTATATTTATATCGCTGTTATTATATCATGGAACATCCTTCAACCGTTATTCAAAATAAGAATTTAGTCCCTGAGAGAAACTAAATTCTTATTTACTTAATTTATAATATAAGTGACAACAGCATAATAGCGCAAAGTCCAAGTACAACAGATAATCCCATTGATCTCGTACGATATGCGATTGCGAATACAACCACAGCCGCTATTAATTTTGTGACGTTATCTACGCCCACAAATTGAAAACTTGAATCAATAAAAAGGTCTTTAAAAACTAATGCTGAAAATAACGCAACGGGTACATACTTCATCCATTCATTAAACCATTCTGGGATTTCTCGAGATGAAAAAATTCGTAATGGAATAAATCGCGGTAAATATGCAACAATTGCAGATAAAATAATTAATAAAAAATGATCCATTGTTGTCATTTCCATAGTTAACTTTCCTCAGAAACTTTAGACTTTCTACTTATTGTATGTCGACTTGCTTTTGGTTTAATCGTATTTAATAATTTATTTCGTTTACCTTTTCTAACAATTTCATGTTCAATAATAAATCCAACAAAGGAAGCTAGTAAAGTTGCTACAACTAATCCCATCGTACTTTGGAACAATGACATGAAAATAATTGCTAAAATACCTGAAAGAATACTAATAATAATTGTGAGATAATTTTTAAGTTGCATGACTATCATGTAAATAAATAATGAAGTTAATGCAAATTCAACAATGCTTAAATTAATTTTTAACCCAGCACCAATTAAACTACCTGCAATATTACTCATCGTCCAAAATAATAATGAATAATGTTCAACCATCAAGGCATCTTTTGGTTTCCATTCTTTATCTGTTGCAAATTTTAAATAGTTTACTGCGTAATTTTCATCGTTTAGTGATGCCGCAAATATGTATAAAAACTTACGACTAGTTCCTCGAATGTACTGTGACAAACTAGCACCTAATAACGCATACCGTAATTCTAAGAAAAATAGCATAGTAACAATTGAAAGAATTGGCGACTGAATCGTCAACATTGATGCAATTAAAAACTGTGCACCACCTGAAAAGACAAGTATGGAAACTAATCCTGCTAATATCGTATTGAAGCCTGCTGCATGCAACAAAATACCACATGCGAGTCCAATTGGGACGTAACTCAGGCAAAGCGGCATCGCAATTTTAAGAACTGTGAGCCAGCGTTTCTCTGTTTCTTTCACGATAGTCCTCCAATAATATAAAGTTGGTTTAACGATATAAATTATAGCATACATCTGTTTCTTAATACTCATTATTTAGTAACTCTAATCAAAAAGTTATCCAATAATGATCTGTTCTGATGGAAAACGATACTTTTCATCCCGTTCTTTTTTCGAAACAAAGAATATTAACATGTATAACATCCCTACGCGTCCAACAAACATCAAAATAATAATGACCATTTTACCGATAATGCTTAATGAACTGGTAATTCCCGTTGATAATCCCGTCGTTCCAAAAGCAGAAGTTACTTCTACAATCAGCGAAATCAACGAATGATTCTCCGTAATACTTAAAATAAAGACCGCGATTAAACACATAAATATCGATAGGTTAACAACTACTACTGATTTTTGAATATCATTTTCATGAATCCTTCTATTAAAAATATTCACATTCTTATGTCCACGAATAAACGATAACAAATATAATCCTAAAATCCCAATTGTTGTTGTTCGAACACCACCACCAACTGAACTTGGACTAGCACCAATAAACATTAACATAGAAAAAATCAATAAGGTTGTCGTATTAAAATCACTAATTTGATTAATTTGTAGTCCGGCATTACGCGTTGTAATACTATAAAACATAGCTGTCATAACTCTCTCAACGAAATCCTTATGTGCAAAATAACCATTATGTTCAGATAAGAAAATTAATATTGTTCCAATAAAGAAAAATCCAATCGCAAAACTACCTGCTAATTTTGTAAATAATGAAAATCTAAATTTTTTATGTCCTGGTTTGAACCACGTAACCTTGATCCACGCTAAAATTTCAATAATAACGGGAAATCCTAAACCACCTATAAAAATTAAAATCATAATTAAAAATAAAAAGACGTAATCTTTCGAATAAGGGATAATAGATTTCCCAGTAACGTCAAATCCCGCATTTGTTAACGCAGATATTGCAATATAAAAGCCATCAAAAATTGACGCAGCTAGATGTTCAAAGCCATCACGTACATATAAATAAATTGAAAATATCACACCAAAAAAAGCTTGAATCCCTAGCATAATGCCGAAAATTGAATAAACTAAACGAACATTTCCACTTAAATGCGGTTGATTCATATCAGTTTGAATTAGCCTGCGTTGTTGCAACCCAATGCGTCGACCAGCAATTACCATAATAAACGTTGAGAGCATTGTTATACCAAAACCACCTATTTGAAAAAGCATTTCTAGTAAGATGATACCGTTATTGTTATAGACTTGCTCTAACGGAAATGTGGTTAATCCTGTAACACTAACCGTTGAGACTGCCATGAATATTGTATCAATAAATGGCACACTAGCACCAGGTTGTTTGAAGAACGGAAGGCATAATAAAATACTTGTTACTACAATCAATGCTAAATAGTAAAAGACAACAATTTGTACGGGAGAGGCCAACAAACTAGCTTTATCTAGATATTTCTGGATCCACCTATTCATTCTGACTTCCCCCTTTTAGTTTAATTTAAAAAAAGAGATTAGCGCTAAGTACGCACGCTAATCTCTAATCCTGATTATTTAATTAATTCTAATCCTGCATAACTAACAACAATTTTATGTTTTAATTCTTCAGCTGTTTCATTCTTAATAAATTCCTTATCGAATTTAATAATAGCCGAATTTTTTAGTTGTTTTTCAACGACACCAGTAAAGAACTCGTTATTTGTTTCAAAACTAACACGTGTATCAGCTGGAAATGGAATTCCTTTTTCGTTAACTTCAACATTTTTTTCATCAAAATGACTTAACATAATTTGGCCTCCTATTGTTTTAAATATTAATAGTAACAGTATACCGCTTTTTAGTTATTATTACGACCATTAGGACTAAGATTAAGAACCTCAATTTAATTAACCCATTCTAAATATATTCAATCAAAAAAATAGAGCCCGCAAAATTAATTTTGCGTAACTCTATTTAATAATCTATTTTTCTAAATCTTGTAATTTTTGATTATCATCTAATTGTGATTTACCAGCAAGTCCAACTCTTTGAAGAATTTGCATAGCAACCCATAATAGAACTAATGAAACGATAGCGAAGATTGCAAGAACAAATACGCTCATGCCAATTTGTCCACTAACCATTCCAGAAGTTAATGACTCACGGAACCCTAAGGTTGAGTATGTCATTGGTAAGAATGGATGGATGGCATTAAAAAAGCTATTCGTAACTTCCATTGGGAACGTACCACCAGCGCCACCTAATTGTAACATCAAGAGAACCATGGCCACGAATCGACCAGGATTATCAAATGCCATAGCAAGTGCCATAACAAGATACATCGATGTTAACGAGAATACTGTTGCAATTAAGTAAGTTTCAGCAATATGGTCTGCTTGTAATCCAAACATAAGCATCCCTGTAACTTCAACAAGTGCCATACCAAGGGCAACGACAGTTCCAATAGCAACTTTACTCCAGAACCAAGCTGTTGCTGATTGACCTTCAGTTGAAATTTTACGGATTGGGAATGCAAAGTTAAAGACGATTGCCCCAACGTATAATGCAAGTGAAAGAACATATGGTGCTAAAGCATGTCCATAGTTAGGAACATAACTGTAATTCTTATGTTCCAATTCTGAAGGTGCTGCAAACATATTAGCTGTCTTGTTAGTTGCTTTAATTCCATTAACTGTATCTGATCCTGTTTTAAGAGCAGTAGCTAATGTTTTTGACCCTTTTTTAAGTGATTTAGAACCATCACCTAATTTAGCTGAGTTATCATCTAATTTTTGAGTCCCTGCAGCTAATTTATCAACTCCAGCAACAAGTGTTGGTACTTGTTCATTCAAGCTTACTAAACCATTTGATAATGTACCTGAGCCAGTAGCTAATTGACTAACTCCTGATGTCAATGTTGGTACTGATCCATTCAATGTTGATAATCCAGTACTTAATTGACTCGAGCCTGATACTAAGGCACTGTTGTTTCCAATTAATGTTTTAGAACCATTATTAGCACTTAATACACCTGCAGTGTATTTTTGTACACTTGGAATTAAGCCAGGAGTTTTATCTGTACCATTTAACCCAGCCATAATTTGACCTAATCCAGCATTTAGTAAGTCTGTTGCTTGGATAGCACCATAAGGACTTTCCTTTGTGCCAGAACCTGTCTGCGTTAAACCAGTTTTAACAGTATTTAATCCAGCCATTAGTTTATCAATGGCTTTCTTAGCACCTGCTGTTACTTGTGGTTCTTGAGCAGATAACTCGGCAACACCCGCCTTTAATGCTTGTAATTTAGGTAGTAATTCTTGAATAGCTGCTAATTCTTTTTGAATCGATTTTAATTTGTCACCGTTATCAGTCAACGGTGTTGTCATATCAGATAAATCTGTTTTAATTTTTGTTGTATTATTACCTGATGCTGCTAAACTTGTGCCAGCAGTTTGAAGATTACTTCCTAATCCATTAACAGAAGCAGCAATACTTTTTGCTAACGTTGGATTAGATTTCTCTAAAGCTGCAAAATCAGGTGATTTTACAAAGGTAACTAAAGCACCCATATTACTTTGCGCATCCTTAAGTTGTGCAGCAACACTGGATGCGTTAGTTGTACTATAAAGACTATTATTTAATTCACTCAATTGTGAACCAGCATCTGTTGCTTTAGCGGCAACAAGTTTAGTATTAGCTCCAATTTGAGTTAAATCGGCTGTTAATTTTTTAGCATCAATATTAGGCGCATTTGTGCCATTTAATTCAGAATTCAACTTAGAAATTCCTGAATCTAATGCTGTAAATCCAGCCATTAATTTTGCCATTTCAGCTTGTGAATCTGGACTATTTAATTGTGTATCTAAAGTTGCAGCAGACTCCTTCAAGCTTTTAGTTAACGATTGGTTACCCGCTTGAACTGTTGTAATACCACCTCTTAAGGTAATTATTCCATCATTTAATGCTTGAGAATTTGAACTTAATTGACTCAAACCACTATTTAATTCAGTAACTCCATTAGTATAACCTTTTACACCACTTGCTAATGTTGTTGAGCCAGTATCTAGTTTCGATACACCTGAAGCTAATGTACCTGTACTATTATTAAGTTTTGATAATCCAGCACTTAAAGAACCAGCGCCTGTTGCTAATTTTTGAACACCATTTTTTAATGGAACAACACTAGTTGAAAGTGTTTGAACACCATTATTAACAGTTCCTACACCAGTAATGTAGCTATTTAAGCCATCATTCAATGTTACTGTACCATCAGACAATGTTTTAGAACCACTTGCAGCTGTCTTAAAGCCTTTACCGATTGTTTTAACTTGGCCGAAAATAGCTGTTGCATATGCTTTCGTGACTGATTCACGAATTTGGCTATTTAATTGTTTTGCTGCTGTTTCACTGATAACTTCACCAATGTAGTTACGAGATGCATTAGTATCGTACGTGATTTTCATCTTTTTAGGATTTGTATCCATTAAAGTTGCAGCATTTGAAGAGAAGTTTTTAGGCAACGTAATTGTTGTATAGTACTTGTTGTCTTTCATTCCTTGTTTTGCTTGTTTTGCAGAAACGAATGTCCACTTCAATTGGTCATTATTCTTCAACTCTTTTACAAGTTGATCACCAACATCCAATGTCGTTCCATTATATTTAACAGATTCATCGTTATTAACGACTGCTACTGGTAAATCACTTGTTTTGCCATATGGATCCCAAACTGATTTCAAGAAGAAAGCAGCATACAGAATCGGAATAAGCATCATAACAATTGTTGAAACTAGAAGTATTCTATTCTTTCCAACAAATTTAAATTCATTCTTAATCATTTTCATTAAAATTGGTGCCCCCTAAATTAATTATTTCTACTATAAAATTTTATCGATACGTTATAATATACATCAAATGTCCACGAACAACAAATTTTTATTTTCTTTTTAATGTTTTTTTAATCTTACACGACTAAATTGCCCATATAGACAAAAAAATCACCCTAGAAATCAGAGATGATTTTATTGATTTAAAATAAATTTCCAAAGAAGTTAGTAATTGCACGCCACATAATAACAAAAATGTTAGCTTTTTCAATGGCATCTTTATTCGTTCCTGTAACAGAAAGTGATTTTTTGCCATCAACATAAGATAACGCATTATCTTTACCAGTTAATTTAAGCGTTCCAATATCACTATTAGCCTTAATTGGGGCTTCTAATCCTGTTTTCTTAACTAAATCAGTATTTTCTGATACTTTAGCTGAAATAATCGACTTAACTGTTTCGCCTTTTTTCAACCAAACTTTTTGATTAGATTTAAGCATAACTTTAGTTGTTAATTCTTTACCATGAAATACAGGTAAACTATCGGCGTTTTTAAATATTGTACCAGCCTTGATTGTTTCCACGTTGAACATGTCAAATACATATGACATTATTTTTTGTGTATCTGTAAAACGACTTACATCCGTTTCACTCTTGTGTGATGATCCTAAAACGACCGTAATAATTCGATGACCATCTTTTTTTACAGTTCCTGTAAAACATTCACCAGCTTTGTCAGAAGTACCTGTCTTCAATCCATCAACAGGTAATTCTGTATATGCCTTAGCTAAACCAGGTAACATCCAGTTCCAGTTTTCCATTAGTGTTTGGTCAGATGTTCCTTTATCGAAATATTTACGTTTGATACTTGTTGTTTTTAATACTTCTGGGTACTTTTTAAGTAAGTTTTTAGCAACAATTCCCATATCTTTGGCAGTTAATTCATTTTCATCTGATGCGGCTGAACCGGGGTATCGATCAGCTTTACTGATATCGCTATTAGTTAAACCAGAAACGTTATCAATCTTAGCATCTGTAATTCCCCATGACTTAACCTTTGCACGCATTAATGTTACGAAATCTTTTTGCGATCCCGATACTTCATGAGCAAGTGCCATAATAGCCCCATTTGCTGAGTAAATTAAACTAGCATCATACAGTTGTTTAACTGTGTATGATTTCGTTTTACTCAACGGAACGTTTGATAATGATGTATCCTGGCTAATTTTATAAGAATCGTTATCAATCTTAACTTTTTGATCCCAAGTTAATTTACCACTTTTAATTTGATCTAAAATAACATCAATCGAAATTAATTTTGTCATTGATGCAATTGGTAAAACAGCATCAGCATTTTTTTCATAGATTACTTGTCCAGTATCTGCATCAATTGCTAAAGCAGCTTTAGCTGTTAAATTAATAGCGCTTGAACTGGTTGTTGCAGCTGATACAGATTTAACCTCATCTTGAAGTCCCATTGCTGAAACCCCAGTAAATAGTGCTGCCCCTGAAATAAGCCCAATTACGAATTTCTTTGTACGTTTTAAAAATATCATTTTCTCTTTACCCTCTTAACTTCTCTTATTCATTTAAGAATACCCAATAATAGCTATTCTTGCAACTGTTCTTCTTGCTTTCTAGTTAATTTTATATTCTTACCCAATGGTAAATGAATAACAAAACTAGTTAGCTCTTCATTTGAGACAACATATATGTACCCACCGTGGAGCGTGACAATACTTTGAGCAATGGCAAGCCCTAATCCAGTTCCGCCCGTTTTTTGTGAACGAGATTCTTCCACTCGGTAAAACCGATCAAATAATTGATTAAGTGATTGTTCAGGTATTTTAGGGCCATCATTAGTTACTTTTACGATAACTTCCTGACCAATTTTTTCTGCTTCTAAATAAATATGTTTACCGCCTGCCCCATATTTTAAGGCATTTGATATTAAATTATTAAAAACACGGCCTAATTTTTCAGTATCAGCTTCCATCATTAACGGGTTAGGGTTCGTATTGCTACTAATTGTCATTTCTTTATTTTTAGCTTCAAGTTCAAAACTAGCTGCCAATTGTTCTAACATTTGATTCATATCAAAATTAATCGCATTAATTGGCGTCGACGTCTGTCGCACTTTTGTGTATTCAAATAAATCTTCTACTAAAACCTTCATCTGCTTTGATTTCACAAATGCTGTATGTGTGTAAGATAGTAAATCTTCTTGCGAATTATATTGATTATCTTCTATTAAACCTAAGTAACCGATAATTGATGTCAATGGTGTTCGAATATCGTGACTAACATTGGTAATCAGCTCATCCTTTGAATTCTCAATTCGACGTTCTTCTTCCATTGATTCAATCGTACTTTGAACCAAAGCATTAATACTTGAAACGACCCGCGCCATATCACCTTGTAGTTTAAAAGGAATTTGATGATCGTAATGACCGTCCGCAATATAATGCAATTCTGAAATAACATGACGTAACTGCATTTGATGATAACGTCGAATTAGTCGCCAATAGAGCACGACAACGTCCACAATAAGCATGAACGCAACAAAAACATTCCCCCAACTCCAGACATTGAAATCATTCGGCCCAAAAGTTAATGCCGTCTTAATTTGAAAAATACCATTCTCAAGTCCTGGGTTTGAAGCAATCGTCTGATTTAATAGAATAAAAATTGATAAATTCAGTAAAATTAATAGAATAATCGTGATGAATCCTTCCGCGATTAATTCACTTTTTTCTCTACCAGTTAATTTCAAAAATAACCCCTCACTAATGCATTTCTATCTTGTATCCAACGCCCCAGACGGTTTTGATAATATCATCACCGTTTGTTGCTGCTTCAATTTTATCACGTAAATGGCTCACATGGACCATTACTGTTTTGGCAGAAATAATTGATTCTTGTTGCCAAACTTGTTCAAAAATATCATCCGCAGAGTACACATGATTTGGATGTGAGGCTAATAAATATAAAATACCGAATTCTAAAGCAGTTAATTGAATATCACTACCTTCAACTGTTTGAACTTCATGAGAATCTTTTTTAATAATTAGCGGTCCTATTTCAAGTGCAACATCAGGTGCCGGATTCGAGTTTTGGCTACGACGGAGTAATGATTTAACACGTGCCATAATTTCTAATGGGTTAAATGGCTTAACAACATAATCATCAGCACCTGTAATCAGTCCACGAATTTTGTCCATATCTTCTGTTTTAGCAGAAACCATTAATATTGGAATTTCTGAAGTTTTACGAACCTCTTTAATGACATCCATTCCGTTCATTTTAGGCATCATAACGTCGAGAATCATTACACCGATTTCTGGCATTTCTTCTAATTTTTCAATCGCTTCAAGTCCATTTTGAGCAGTAATTGCTTCGTAACCTTCATTTTTTAAATAAATAGAGATTAAATCAACGATTTCTTTTTCATCATCTACAACTAAAATTTTCATTGGATATCTCCTGACTTTTCTTTACTTATAGTATATTGTATCAAATATCACACACGATAACTTTAAAGAATTGGTTAAATCTACTTAATCTAAGTAGTACAAAAAAAGCTTTCGTAAAAAACGAAAGCTTTCCATTTTTTATTATCCACGTTCTAATAAGTAGTTAAATAAACCGCCCATTGTTTTATCTGATAACTCAATCTCTTTACCAGATTCCGTTACTTTAGTAATTTTATAATAATCTTCAAACTCAGGTACTTCCAATTGCATCATCGCAACAAAAGCTGCTGCCGTTTTATAAGTTGCTTGTAGCTGTTCCCCATGAACGTAATCAATAATTAACATATTCGTAACCCCCTATAATATTTATACTCGTAGTGTAGTCTATAAATTTAAATACTTCCACAATTGATACTTATTTTTAAGTAAATTAATATTTCTAACTAATGTCGTATTCCTTTTACTGTATACAATGATTTTGCATCAAATCATGATTAATCATTAGAGTCTTATTTATAATTTAAAACTCTCCATTAAAAAAGACGTAACTTCTTTCATCTGAAAGAAATCACGCCTTTTTAATTATTATTTAACTGAGTAATTAGGTGCTTCTTTGGTAATTTGAACATCATGTGGATGTGATTCAATTAAACCAGCACCTGAAATTTGAACAAATTGTGCGTCATCTTGTAATGCCTTCAATGTTCCAGCACCAACGTAACCCATACCTGAATGTAAGCCTCCAACCATTTGGAAAACAATATCAGCTAAACTACCCTTGTATGATACACGACCTTCAATACCTTCTGGCACTAACTTATTAGCTTCATTTACGCCACTTTGGAAGTAACGATCAGAAGAACCATTTGATTGTTCCATAGCTGCTAAACTTCCCATACCTCGGTAAACTTTGAAACGACGACCTTCATAAATTTCAAATTCACCAGGAGCTTCATCAGTTCCAGCTAACATACTACCTAACATCACAGCGTTACCACCGGCAGCAAGGGCTTTAACGATATCACCAGAGTATTTAATACCCCCATCAGCGATGATTGTTTTACCATATTCACGAGCTACTTCAGCAGCGTCATAAATAGCTGTTAATTGCGGAACACCAACACCAGCAACAATCCGTGTTGTACAGATTGATCCAGGTCCTATTCCAACTTTAACAACATCAACGCCAGCATCATAAAGGGCACGAGTTGCTTCGCCAGTTGCGACATTACCTGCGATTAAAGTTGCTTCTGGGAATTGTGCTCTGATTTCAGTAATTTTACGGATAACACCGGCTGAATGACCATGAGCAGTATCGATAACTAAAGCATCAACACCAGCATCTAGTAAAGCTGTAGCACGTTCAAATGTATCACTTGTAACACCAACAGCGGCAGCAGCAAGTAAGCGGCCATGTTCATCTTTAGCTGCGTTAGGAAATTCAACAACTTTTTCGATATCTTTAATTGTTATTAAACCAGTTAAACGACCATTTTTATCAATGATTGGTAATTTTTCAATTTTATTTTTTTGGAGTATTTTTTCAGCTTCTTTAAGCGAAGTACCTTCCGCAGCTGTTACTAATCCTTCTTTAGTCATAACACTATCAATTAGGACTGACATATCAGAAACAAAACGTAGATCACGATTCGTAATGATACCAATCAATAAGCGATTTTCTAATGTTTCAACGATTGGAACACCACTAATACGGTAACGTTTCATCAATTGTTCAGCATCTGCAACAGAATGTTGCGGTGTTAAATAGAAAGGATCAATAATAACGCCACTTTCAGAACGTTTTACTTTTCTGACTTCTTCAGCTTGTTGTTCGATACTCATATTTTTATGAATAACACCTAAGCCACCTTGGCGAGCCATAGCAATCGCCATTTTAGAATCTGTAACAGTATCCATGCTAGCACTTAAAATTGGGACATTTAATTTGATATTCTTAGCTAATTGTACACTGATATCAACCTCGTTCGGTAATACATGACTTTCTGCAGGTATTAACAACACGTCATCAAAAGTAAATCCTTTTTTAACGAACTTCGTTTCCCAATTTGACATTTTAAAACCAGCTTTCTACTTTTATTTTGTTTACTAACATACCAGATAAACTCAACATTGGTCAAGGTTATCGTCCGATTCTTATTAACCTATAATCGTTTTTAACTGTAACAAAAAAGAGTTCAAAAATTTTACCTGAACTCTTTTCAAGATATCAATCAATTTAAAACATTGTTCGGTTGATATTATAGCGACGTTTAACGTAAATTCTAACTGCAAATGCGATTAATGCAATTACAAGATAAACAGGGGCTGGCAACAATGCATTAAGTGGTCCTGGAATCAATGCCACTAACATGTAGGCAAGAATCCATACTGCAAGAAAGGCTACAAATACTAGTAATGTAACCCAGAAAGCTGGTTTGTCTTCTTTTTTGACGTTTGGGCCATATTTTTTGTAGAAGAGCGCTGCTCCAATACCACCCAAAATTGATGTGATTAGTAGTGTTAATAATCCACCAGCACCAGAAGCTTCTGCTTGCGTACTTGTTTTACTCATTAATCCCATAACACCGTACATACCAGCAAAAATTAATAACATCATCAACCCATTATCTAAAGCTGTTAACCAAAAACTACTTGTTGGTTCTGCAGCTTTTTTCTGTGGGCCCATAATGATATCAGTTGCTTTTGTACTAACAGGACCATATAGTTTAGTTGCTGTTACACCTTTATGCTGTTCGGTGCGAAGTTCTGCAACAATTTCACCAATGACCGTATTTCGTTTTTCATCATTAATTTTTGAATCTTTCAAAATACTATTTAAACGGTAAACATAATCTTCATTACGCTTCGTTAATCCCGCAAAGGGTCCTTTATCCTGTAACTTCGTTTCTTTTTCTAAATGTTCTTTTTGTTTTGCTGCAGCTGTCGCATTTCTCTCTTCAACTGATGTTTCTTCGACTTTGTTTTCTTCTGACATGACTAACAACCCCTACTGACTTATTTTATTTAGACGTTAAATCTGAACTCAATAATATCGCCATCTTGTACGACATATTCTTTACCTTCGGAACGTAAACGACCAGCTTCACGAACTGCTGCGACGCTTCCATTTTTATCTAAATCAGCAAATGACATTGTTTCAGCACGGATAAATCCACGTTCAAAATCTGAATGGATAATTCCGGCAACTTGAGGTGCTTTCATCCCTTGTTTAAAGGTCCATGCTCGTGTTTCGGCACCACCAGCAGTAAAGAAAGTTGCTAAACCTAGTAATTTATAAGATGCCCTGATTAAGCGATCAAGTCCTGATTCTTCAACACCAGCAGCTTCAAGGAAATCAAGTTTATCTTCATCATCTAGTTCAGCAATTTCTTCTTCTGTTTTAGCAGAAACGGCTAAACATTCTGAACCTTCTTCTTTTGCAAAGGCTTCAATTAATTTTACATACTTATTAGCATCTGGGTCAGCCATGTCATCTTCAGCAATATTAGCGACATAAAGAACTGGTTTGTTCGTTAATAAAAACATACCTTTAACATATTTTTCTTCTTCTTCATCAAATTCAATTGAGCGAACGGCATGTCCAGCTTCAAGAACTGGTTTGATTTTTTGTAAAATACTGAATTCAGCCAACGCATCTTTATCTTTTGTTCTAGCCACTTTTTCAACTTTAGCATAACGTTTTGTCACACTATCTAAATCTGCAAAAACAAGTTCTAAGTTGATTGTTTCAATATCGTCCATTGGATCCACTTTATCAGAAACATGTGTGATATTATCATCGTCAAATGCACGAACAACGTGCACAATAGCATCAACTTGACGAATATTTTCTAAAAATTTATTACCAAGTCCTTCACCTTTACTTGCGCCTTTAACAATACCGGCAATATCCGTAAATTCAAAAGTTGTATGAATAATTTTTTTAGCAGGGACTACTTCATCGATACGTGCTAATCGTTTATCTGGAACTTCAACCATCCCAACGTTTGGATCGATTGTCGCAAATGGGTAATTAGCCATTTCCGCGCCTGCTTTTGTAATTGCGTTAAATAAAGTTGATTTACCTACGTTTGGTAATCCTACGATTCCTGCCGTTAATGCCATAATTAGACGTCACTCTTTTCATTTATTTTGTATTATCTTCTGTTGTTGCTTTTTCTAACATTTTTTTCATCTTTTTTTCAAATTCTCGTCTAGGTAATAGAATAAGGTGCCCGCATCCTAAACACTTAATGCGAATATCCATTCCCATTCGCACGATTTCCCAGCGGTTAGTCCCACAAGGATGTGGTTTTTTCATTTCAACAATATCATGTAAGTCATACATACTGACTAACCTCCTAGTCTAGTGAAATATCAAGTAAGTCCAAAATACGGTTCAAATCATCCGTTGATAAGTAGTCAATTTCTATCTTACCTTTATGATTTTTTTTGCTCTGTTGGATAGAAACTTGTGTTCCAAATTTTTCTTTTAACAAGTTCTCACTTTGTTGAACATAAATTGATTTTTCAACTTCGTTCACTTTTTTAGTATTCTTTTTAATTTCGCCGTTCATTTGGGCAATTACTTTTTCCAACTCACGAACAGTTAGATTTTCTTTAACTGTTCTTTTAGCTAATGCCCCAATTTTTTGTTTATCTTTAAGTGACAGCAATGTTCTTGCTTGACCCATCGATAACTGATCAACTTGGAGTAATTCTTTAACTGAGTTGGGCAATCCTAATAAACGCAAATAATTAGCAATATAAGGACGACTTTTGCCTAATCGCTCTGAAACTTGTGACTGCGTTAAGTTTAATTTTTCCATCAACATGTTATAAGCTTCTGCCTCTTCTAAAGGAGACAATTCTTCACGTTGTAAATTTTCCAAAATAGCAACTTCCATCATTGCTTCTTCTGTCATCGTTCTAATAATTGCAGGGACATCTGTTAGTCCTGCTAATTTAGACGCACGGAAACGACGTTCTCCTGCAATGATTTCATAACCCTTAATGACTGATTCTCTTACAATAATTGGTTGGAAGACACCTGATTTTTTGATAGACGCAGCTAATTCTTTTAGGGCATCTTCATCAAATGTTTTACGAGGTTGGTAAGGATTAGGGCGAATTTCAGCTAAGTTTAAACGAACAACAGATTCTTTTGTATCATCATATTGATCAAGTTCATCCTGAAATAACGCGTTAATCCCTTTTCCAAGACCTTTTTTATTATTTACCATGCGCTTTTAACACTTCCTTTGCCAATTCCATATAGACTTGAGCACCCTTCGACTTAGGATCGTAATCAATAATTGCCATCCCATGGCTAGGTGCTTCAGACAAGCGGACATTTCGCGGAATAATTGTCTTGTAGACTTTTTCTGCAAAATATTTTTGCACCTCAGACACAACTTCTGCGCCTAAATTTGTACGTGCATCATACATTGTCATTAAAACGCCTTCAATGGCTAAATCTGGATTAAAATGCTTTTGAACTAAACGAATTGTGTTAAGCAATTGGCTTAAACCTTCCAAAGCATAGTATTCACTTTGAACAGGAATTAAAATTGATTTACTAGCTGTAAAGGCATTAATTGTAATCAATCCAAGTGATGGCGGGCAATCTATTAAAATATAATCATACTGATCTTCAATTGTTTTAACGGCATCCAATAATCTTGTTTCACGAGCCATTTGCGGTGTTAATTCAATCTCAGCACCAGCCAATTGAATGGTTGCCGGAACGATATCTAATCCTTTATGACTAGTAGCTAGAATTGTCTCCTTAATTGGAAATTCATTAACTAAAACATCATAAATATCTTTTTTTATTGTTGATTTTTCAATACCAACACCACTTGTTGAATTTCCTTGAGCATCCGTATCTATTAATAAAACACGCTTGCCTAGCTCGGCTAAACAAGCGCCTAAATTCACACTCGTTGTTGTTTTACCAACGCCACCTTTTTGGTTTGCTAATGAAATAACAATTCCCATGTTTGATTAACCCTCCTTTTTTGATTCAATCACATCAATAATAACGCGATACCCTGAATCAGTTTTTTCTTGTTTTGATTTAATCGTTACACCGTTATTTTCTATAACTTGAACCGCTTGTTTTAGGGTATTAATCACTAATCTTTTATCAGGATTACCTTTTTTCGTGTTTTTCTTTTCAGACACTTTTGATTCTGGTTTAATTTTATTAGCTGAAATTAACTTTTCGGTTTCTTTCACTGTTAATTTCTCTTTTAAAATACGTTTTAATAATTTTTTTTGATTGCTAGCTGATAAACTAACCATTGCTCTTCCGTGACGTTCGGATATCTGTTGCGCCATAATGGACGTTTGTACGTCATGTTCTAATTTTAATAAACGCAATTTATTAGCAACAAATGCTTGGCTTTTACCCATATCTTCAGCTAATTTTGACTGTGATAAGTGGTTTAAACTCATTAGTTTACTGTAGGCCTCTGCTTCTTCAATTGCTGTTAGTTCCTCACGTTGTAAATTTTCAATTAGTGCCATCGAAGCCGCTTGGTCGTCGTCCATTTTCTGAACAATTGCCGGAATTTTTTTCCATCCTAATGAAGATGCTGCCCGAAAACGACGTTCCCCAGCAATAATCTCATATTTTCCAGTCTCATACTCTCGCAAAATAATAGGCTGCAATAACCCGTGTTCTTTAAGGGTTTGTGCTAATTCATCAATTTTTTGATCATCAAAGACACGACGAGGTTGGAAGCGATTGGGTACAATAGTCGTAACAGAAATGTCACTAACCTTCGTTTGATTCGTTTCATCTTCTTGTTCTTGTTGATTTTTACGATTTCCTAAAAATGAAAATGCCATTTTCCGACGACCTCCTGACTATATCTTATTTACAAGTGGGGTACGTCCAGGTACACCCGCTTTTCTAGGGTATTTTTTAGGACTTAATTTGACTTTATCAACGACTAATAGATGACGTTCGTCATCTGAAATTGGTAAAGTAAATTCATGATTAGCCACAACTTGACCACCTAAAAGCTTGATAGCATATTCGGCATCGACTAATTCTTCGTCCATTTTTTGAGCTTTGAGAGCGATAAATTGACCATTTAATTTAACTAAAGGTAAGCACAATTCAGATAGTACGCTCAATCTTGCAACAGCACGAGCTGTCACGATATCATATTGTTCTCTATATAAACTTTTTTTACCTGCAAATTCTTCAGCACGATTATGAAAAAAAGCAACCCCTGTAATATCTAATTTGTCCGCCAATTCATTTAAAAAGTTGATACGTTTATTCAACGAATCAACAATAGTCACCGTTAATTGCGGAAAAGCAATCTTCAGTGGAATTGAAGGGAAGCCGGCACCTGCGCCGACGTCACAAATAGATAAGGGCTCGCTTTGTATTTCTTTTGAATAAAAAGCAGGCGTTAAAGAATCATAAAAATGTTTCAAATAAACGTCTGATTTTTCTGTAATAGCAGTCAGATTAAGGTTTTCATTTGTCATTACTAAAAATTCATAGTATGTTTCAAATTGTGCCATTTGTCTGTCTGTTAAATTAATGTCTTTTTCAGCTAATGCTTGACGAAATTCTTCTGGATTCATATGACTGGCCCTCCGTTATTTGTGAAACAAAACGATGTTTCACGTCCTGTTTAACTTTAACGTATTTAGGCCAGAAATACAAGCCAACTGTAAGATTCTCTATCCTACTAATTTATCAAATTTTTTAAGTTTTGAAATTAATAATTCGACAAATTTTGCACGGTCAATTGATAGTAAGACTTCTGTATTTTTTTCTAATCCCAATAAATCAAATTTATCAACGATTGTCTCACCTTTAGTAAGATCACCATTCACCTCAACATCAACATGGTACTTTTCACTTGTGAATAATTCAGGATGTAACATCCAAGCAATTGTACAAGGGTCATGTAATGGAATACCGTCGAATCCCCATTTTTCTTGACCATAGTAAATACCATAAAATTTCAATAACCCGTAGGCTGATTGCGCTACTTTATTATTAATCTTACCAATTTCTTCAATTTCAGAATCTAAAATTTGTGCTTGATGAGTTAAGTTTAATCCAGCCATAACCATTGGAATAGAGTCATTTAAAACCATTTTTGCTGACTCTGGGTCCACGGCAATATTAAATTCTGAACCAGGTTTAACATTTCCAACATCCGTTGAGCCACCCATAAAGACAATTTTTTCAATTTTATTTTTTAATTCAGGATAGACAGCTAAAAATAGTGCCATATTCGTCATTGGGCCCGTGACAACCATTGTAACTTTTTCAGCACTTTTAGATAATGTTTCTGCAATTAACTCAATTGCTGTTAAATTAGTTGCTGGAATTTCAGATTTAGGTAACTCTGTTCCATCAACACCAGTATCTCCATGAACGGCATCGGCAATCATTAATTCTTGTAGTAAAGGTTTTTTATTTCCACTAGCAACTGGAACATCTGTCCGTTCCATCAATGTTAGTAGTCGACAAGCGTTATCAAATGTTTTATCAGGTGTTTGATTTCCAGCGGATGTTGTCACCGCACGTAAATCAAATTCTGGTGAAGCAATAATCATCATTAACGCTAATGCGTCATCATGTCCTGGATCACAATCTAAAATAATTGGTGTTTTTGTCATAATAAAATCTCCTCTTCAATCGAATTATTTTTCTGCATTTTTAATGCAATTAATAAATATATTTATGATCAGCCTTATTAAAATTCCAGAATGGTACTTTTACAACACCTTGAATTTTCGACTTATCAACGAACCCCCAGTAACGACTATCATTAGATACTGAACGATGATCTCCTAGAACAAAATATTTATCTGAAGGTACTCTGATAGCTGAAGTATCTTTAGCCCATTGATTATCTACAGCCAATGACTTGAATGTCCAGTTTTTAGCATTTATGTTCTGAACCCTTGTCCCTACTGTTTTTTGATAAGTTGAAATATAAGGTTCTTCAATTTCTTTACCATTAACATAGACATGATCATTTTTAAATTCTACTGTATCACCAGGCATTCCAATAACACGTTTAACATACTCTTGACCCTCAGTTGCATCAGGATCTACGCCGTATGCATCAAAAACAACAGTACTAAAGCGCTTAATATCAATAACTTTAACAACAGCAACATGCTCATTATTAACTAAGTTAGGTTGCATCGATGGCCCATCAACACGTACCATTGTGACAACAAATGTTTTTAAAAGCATCGCGATTATTAAACCGATTGCAATCGGTATAATCCAACTCATTATTTCTTTAACTATTCTTTTCATATTTCCACCTAATCATTATATTTTTTATCCCCTTATTTAGTTAATTATACGCCAACTATTTAAGGACTTTCAATATCCAATAATTCAAATGATACCAGACAATGAAATCCCTTTCTATTAAAACTTAAAATTTCATTTGCAACCATGTAAAACGACTGGTATAGTTTTAATTAGTTCTAGTAGTATAGAAACATAAGGTTTCTGTAATATCTTTGTAACATCGGGGGGCAATATATTTTAATTTAAAATATATTGAAAGTGTTCTAAACCATTATTGCACATGGGATTTACTAAATTAAATAAATTATAAGTTAAATACATAAATCATCATTATCATTGATATATAAACATTACTTAGTATATATTACAAAATCATGCTAAGTTGTAATAGTTTTTGTATTTGATTGCAACACTAACCGGTTACAATAGTTACTGTAGTATAAATCCAATAAAATAAGAAAGTAGATGTGACTCAACTTGAATAACACACTTAAATCATTATTACTCGGTACAGTTGGTACCGCTGGCCTCCTTCTTGCATCTAACGCAACTGCTGATGCAGCAACAGTTAAAGTTCAAACAAACGATACTGTTTGGGCTTTTTCTCAGAAGTATGGCGTTTCAATCAAAACAATCGAAACTTTAAACAATATTGACGCAAATTCTCATATTATTGTAAGTGGTCAATCATTAAATATTCCTGAAAAGGATAGCAACGCTAAAGCAAGCTCAACACAAAAAAGTACTTCAGCTAAAACAAGTACTATCGTTACTACTAATACTTCAGTAAATAAAACATCCGTTACTGTTAAAAATGGTGATTCATTATGGTCAATCGCTAAAGAAAATGGCATTTCAATCTCAGCACTTCGTTCGGCTAATGGATTTGCTGATAACTCAGCACTTATCTTACCCGGTCAAAATTTAACATTAACTGGTTCAAAAGCGGTAGCTGCAAGTACTACTGTTACTCCCGCTAAAGTAACACCAGCTAAAACTGTTAAAGTAGAAACAAGTACTGCTAAACCAGTTGCTACAACTCCTAAAGCAGAAGTAAGTGCTGCTAAATCAGTTACTGCAACTCCTAAAGTAGAAACAGCTACACCTAAAGCAGCATCTACTACAAATAATAAGACTGTTACTGTTAAAAACGGCGATTCATTATGGTCAATCGCTCAATCAAACGGTATTACTATCTCAGCACTATGTGATGCTAATGGTTTATCTTCTAATTCAATGATTAACCCTGGCCAAACATTAAACTTAACAGGTTCAATGGCTAAAGTAGCTTCTACAACTGCTGAAAAAGTTGTTACACCTGCAAAAGCTACAACAACACCTAAAGCTGCTGTAACTTCTAATGCTACTTCAACACCTAAGGCTGCTACAAGTTCTAATACTGCTTCAACAGCTAACACTGCTGTTGCAAGTTCTAATACTACTTCAACAACTAATACTGCTGCTGCAAGTTCTAATACTACTTCAACAACTAATACTGCTGCTGCAAGTTCTAATACTACTTCAACAGCTAATACTGCTGCTGCAAGCTCTACAACACAAACAGCAAGCTACTCAGCAAGCAAAGTTATCTCTGTTGCTAAAGCATACATAGGTACTCCTTATGTTTGGGGTGGATCAACTCCTTCTGGTTTTGATTGTTCAGGATTCACACAATATGTATTCGCAAAAGTTGGTATTAACTTAAACCGTAATACTATTGGACAAGAATCAAATGTTTCTAAGAAATCAACTGCTGCTGCTCAACCTGGAGATTTATTATTCTGGGGAGCTCAAGGTTCTACATACCATGTTGGTATTTACTTAGGTGGTGGCCAATATATCGCTGCTCCAGAACCTGGTCAAAATGTTAAAATTGGTGCATTAGCATATTACCCTGCTTCATTTGCTGGTACTGTTAATAAATAATATTATGAAGGTCCCACTCACTAAGTGAGTGGGACCTTTTTTTATGGATTTTAATATATAAAGTATTCTGGTTCGGAATCTATAAAAGTTGCTAAGATTGGAAATAAGTCCGTTAGAAATCTGAATTTTATTATTTGTTCCTTCTAAAAGAGTATTAATCGAATAATTATTAATGTTTGGAAATATCTTCACATCACGCCATCATAAGATTATGTCTGCTATTTAAAAACAAAAATCTTATACTCTTCGGCTTATTCATCATTAATCAAAAACTGGTATTTAATGCTTTTTACCCTACTATTAACAAGTGATATTTGAAACCTTTTATCTTTAAAAATCGTTACTCATTTTAAAATGTTTCATGTGAAACATTTTAAAATGGCATAAATACATAGAAGCAAAACTAACTTTTTCTTTTAATTTTGGCTATTTGGTGTATTATAAAGCTATTCGGGCCCTTAGCTCAGTTGGGAGAGCGTCTGCTCCGCAAGTAGAAGGTCGACGGTTCAAATCCGTTAGGGTCCATAGTAACCACTACAGATTTTAAAAATCAAAAAAGAGATTAACTTCAATTTGAAGTTAATCTCTTTTTCTTACGTTTCTATTTAATAAGGTTTTCCATTTGCAACGTGTTTTGCATGTTGCAACAGCGCTGTCATAGTTTCAATAATATGCGGATCGTCAATTTGATAGTACATTAACTTTCCTTCTCGTCTCTGACTAATTATTTGATGCGTTTTTAATAAACTTAATTGATGAGATAAGTTTGTTTGTTCAACATTAAGTATCTTTGATAATTCAGTTACATTATATTCATGTTGTTCCAATAAATAGATTAATTGTAATCTTATTCGATTATTCAATAGCTTAGTTATCATAATTGATTCATCAAGTTCACTTTTTGGAATTTCATTGTACGGTTGCATTATTTTCCTCCTACATAAAGTGCTGAATAGTACCACTTTCTAATAATATATATAGACCTAAGAAAACATAAACAATTAGAGTGATTAAATTACCAAAATTTTGAAAAAATTCTTGGATTTTAGGTAAATTAGTAATCATTTTACTCAACCATGTAATGATACATAAGAATATAAAAAATAGCATCAGTACAATAGGTACATCCCTAATAGATAATGTCGTGAAAAATGGGACGTAGATAGCAAGATTATCTGGTCCACAAGTTGCAATAGTAATCATAATTACATTTAAAATTATGCCTTGACCCGGTTTTCCTAATTTCTCCCGGACCTCATTACCCTCATCTTCATCACTAAAATACATTTTTATACCCATTATAATCGGAATAAGTCCCAAAAATCCTAAGATCCATTCTTCAGGAATCAGTTTTAACCAAAAGGCAGCAATCAAACTAACTGCTATAAGCGTCCCACTACCAAGTAGCTCTCCTATAAATATTAATTTTTCTTCATGTTTATTTTTATACTTAGCAAAAATAATAATTAGAATTAAAAGATAATCGATATTTGTTGAAATGAATGCGAGTACAGTTGAACCTAATAGTGTGACCATTATAGCATCTCCTCTATATGATATATTATTCATATGATATTTTGTTCATGTGAATAATATATCATATGTTAACGTCCATGTAAACGGTTAAATATAAATTTATTAGTACCTTATTTATTCAAAAATATGCTAGAATTAGTTTATTATCTATTACTTCGGAGGAATTCATATGGACTATCTAATACTGTTACTACCTATTTTATTGTTAGCTATTTGGTATATCAGCTTTCACAAAGAACCACGTCAATTAATTAATGGATTTCTGTTCAATATATTTGTCATTTCTTTAATAGGTGTACTCGCTACTTCCCCTATCAATTTTATGAAAAATAGCGCTGTTTTTATTATCATTGTTGGCGCTATAGGTTTGATATTACTTTCAATTGCAACTATTCCATTTTTATTAATTAATACTGGACTAGTCTTTAAACGTGAAAGTTATTCATTAGCTAACATGCTTGGACTACTACTTGCTATTGTTCTTATCATTCGCTGGTTTGTGACACCTTTAATCAGTACGTGGCCTTGGTATCTTCAATTACCATTTAATTTTGCTTCGTTGACTGGCTTATATCTTATGTTCGCTTTTTTAAATTTCTTGTCTGTTAGTATTTTATATAGCTTACGACGTCCAAAATATGATCAAGACTACATCATTGTACTAGGTGCAGGTTTAATCAACGGTTATAAAGTTAGTAAACTACTTGCCAACAGAATCAAACGTGCTACCAATTTTGCGGACAAACAAATACTATTAGGCGGTAAACGCCCGATTATTATTTTTTCAGGTGGGCAAGGTAATGATGAGTCTATTTCAGAAGCACAGGCAATGCAAAAATGGGCCATCGACAGTGGTTATCCAGAAGAATTTACATTACTAGAAGACAAATCAACAACGACTTTTGAAAATATGCGTTTCTCAAAAAAAATAATTGATCTTGATCATAGAGGGGATCATATTTTATTCAGTTCAAATAACTACCATATCTTTCGTGCTGCAATATTTGCACGAATGGTTGGTGTAAATGCTCAAGGCATTGGCGGGAAAACGCCATGGTATTTTTTACCTAATGCGTTCTTGCGTGAATTCATTGCTATCATAATGCTTCATAAAAATCGTCATTTTATAGTTATTTTGTTGCTCCTTTTACTGTCTATTTTTCAACAGCTTTTTAAATAATTATTACTTCAATACTTACTTAAATTAATTAATCTACTTAAAAGGATAAACCTTTAATTTATGTCATATTGACAAAACTCAGTACTATCGTTAGAATTAATTTTTATTAATATCAGTCTTATAAATTAACTATTTTTGTTGTAATCTAAGCATTAGCTAATAAAAGCTAATGCTTTTTTTATACAGTTTTTTAGTAAGGGAGATTTTATTTATGAATGGGATAGATATACACGATAATTTGAAGGTATTACAAGATTTAAAATTTTTAATTTATGACTTTAGTAACCATAGGATTGATTTTCACAATTTTGATATTTTAACTTTAGATTTACCTACCAAACAAATTGATTTAGTCTCAGCCTATCAAGCACAAAAAATTGACCACACTATTGAAGAAATAGCATGGTCAATCATTAATGATAATCATTTATAAACGGATTACTTTAAGCAATAATTCAGCTGTCGCTTCTCTTTTTTCTTTGGGTAAAGAAGCAAGATAATTAATCAAATCCAGCGTTGCAACACCTTTTAAATTTTGATTAGTAAAGAAGTCAGCTAACGTCATATCCAGCGCTTCAGCAATATCTGATAATTTTTTTATTTTAATATTATCTAACTTACCTCGCTCTATCAAAGAAATTAAACTAACAGAAGATTTTGATTTTTCAGCCAGTTGCTCAATGGTCATATTCAATAATTTTCGTTTAGCACGAATTAAAATTCCTATTTTTTTAAGCATATTAAACTCCTAATCAGAAAGGTTCTCTTTATGGTAAAGGTTTTTAAAACAATCAAACAGATTATAGCTTATCTTTTTTTAATATATATATATATACAAAAACCTTTTAAGCTGATAAAATAACTTAAGTTTCGTTTAAGGTTTGTCTTTATTCGTTGATTTAGTAATTTAAATCTAAGGAGGCCACGGGGGGTATTACTAATTCTGCATCTAACAACCTAAAAAAATACATAAGTACCAATGATTAAAATCCTATTTTATGCGATTGAGTTAGCCATTATTTTATAAACTAAAACTCGCTATGTATACACTAGATTTGGTAACTTTTAGTTAAGTAGTCAAAGTTAATCATATTATTAAGGTAGTTAAAAAGGAGATCCAATGATTAAAAAAGAACAAATCTATTATGCGCCTTCAGATGATTTATCTGGGAGTACGACAAAAAAATTCTGTCCTAATTGTGGAAGTGAAGTTCCTAAGGATGGTAATTTCTGTCCTAATTGTAATTTTGATTTACGTGTTAATTCAGTTGCGTCACAGCAACCTGTTACGCCGGTTCAACCAACACAACAACAAATGCCACCTACACAAACACGAACTGCAAATCCTAAATTACCCATCTCAGGTAAAACAAAATTCATCAGAATTTTGATTGGTATTATCGCTCTTATTATTGTTGTTGGCTACTATGCTGGAACAAAATATTACTCAAAAGAAAATCAAATTGAACGAATTACAGATGCATTAAAAACCGATAAAAACATGGAAGCTTATTTTTCAACATCGGATACGGCATTAAAAATTACTGATGAGTCTATGAAACCTGCATCAGATGCATGGGGTAGTACAGACTCTCTTAAAACTTTTAAAAACGAATTAACCAATGGAGCAAGCACTTCAACACATTTTCATTTAAAAGAAAATGGTAAACATTGGTTATTATTCCCTAAATATACGGCTGACTTTTCAACCGTTTCCGTTAACTTATCAACGAATAGCTCTGGGGCTGTTATCAAGATGAATGATAAAAAAGTTGCTACAGCTGACTCTGATAATTACAGTAAAACAATCTCAAATCTAGTTCCCGGTAACTACACAATAGAAGCAGCTGGCTCTATTGATGGTACTAAACTAAATAATAAATCGACTGAGACGCTCACTAGTTCAACTTCTAACGTCAATTTAGATTTAAGTACACTTACTTTTAGAATTAAAAGTATCGCAAATGCTGATATCTATGTTAATTCTAAAAAAGTTGGTACAACTGATGATGATGGTTCTGCAACAATTGGCCCTATTGCCTCTTCTGGAAACAATCGATTGCAGCTTAAAGAAAAGGTCGGAGACAACACTCTCGTTACCAGTGAATACCAAATTTCAGGTAGCGATGATGATAACGACGTAACTTTAAATAATACAGATGAAAATGGCTTTCAAGATAGTTCTAGTAGCAATTTATTCAATATTAATTTTCCTAATATGTTAACTCTAGATGATGCAGAAAGTTATATAGACAATTTATTTACCCAAATTGATGACTACACTATCGATGGTGATGACTCTAATGAGGATTCAAATGATAGTTATGGCTCAATAGGCAGTTTCTTTGTTAATGGCTCAAGCAATGCAGATGCCAAGGCATGGGTGACTATTGCTAAAAATTATCATGATGATGATGCAATCAGTAGTGTCTCTTATGACGCTAAAGTATTATCAGTAACACCGACAGATAAAAATAAATTTGATGTCGCTTATGATGTTACTTATACGTTCGATTTCACTGATAGTGACGATAATTATTCAACTAAAACACAAGTATTTAGATATACTGCTAAAGTTAATTATTCTAATAACGATGACTTCTTAATCAAGTCAATTACACCCGCTAAAAAAATTAGTGAAAAAATTGAAGACAACTAAACTTTGGAGGAAATAATCATGAAAACATGCCCAAACTGTAGTTCACAACAACCAGAAAATGTAAAATTTTGTACAAACTGTGGATTTGCCTTTTCCATTAAACCAGCCCAAGAAACGGCCGCAACACAATCACAAAACGTACAAGAACCAACAAAATTCCAACAACAATACACGCAACAACAAGATACTAAAGCTCAAAATGAGAATATTGAACAAGCTAAAACATTCGCATCAAATTATTGGTCTTATTTCTTAAATGCCATTAAACATCCCACAATTTTAGAAAATGGTCATAAATATTTCGGCTTTACGACAATTATTTTATTCGCCATATTTAATGATATTTTTGTAAAATTAATAATGGATAATGTTGCTAAATCTGTTAATTCAAGTCTATTTTCAGGACTCTTTAACACTCAAAGTACCTATGCGCCAACAATTGACAGTAGTGTCTACGCAAAATTATTTTTCTTAACACTACTAGCTTTTGCCTTTTACATACTAATTGGATTTTTTGTTCGTAATGTTGTTTTAGGCGATAAGAGTGATACCTTACTTTCATTTACAAATCGCTTTACACACTACCTCATGATCAATCTTGTATTAGCTGTCCTTAGTATGCTTTTCATGCTACTTGGAATGAGAGGCCTTGCTGTATTCATGTATGCTTTAATGGCCCTTATCATGAGTATTGCTTTCATTTTATCGATGATTATTGATACAAATCCACTTAAAATAGATAAACTTTACGGCGTTGTCATTGGACAACTTCTATTAGCTTTAGTTTTCATGATTGTTATGTCAGTATTTGCTGTCAGTTTAGCAGCCAACATAGCTTCAATCATCTCTGCAGCTGGATTTTAAGTTTATTGCTTAACCTAATTATAAAAAGTTAAAAAGGCACCAATCAAGTATACTTGATTGGTGCCTTTTCTGCATTTCTGTACTATTAATTATTAACTTTAGCAATCTTACCCTGTTCAATATAAACAGCAAGAATTGATAAATCAGCAGGATTCACACCACTAATACGACTAGCTTGAGCTAATGTTTCTGGTTGAATCTTAATGAATTTTTGACGCGCTTCCGTCGCAATTCCTTCAATAGAATCGTAATCAATATTTGTTGGAATTTTTTTAGCTTCCATACGTTTTAACTTCGCAACTTTTTCTTGTGCTTTTTTAATATAGCCTTCGTACTTAAATTGGATTTCTACTTGTTCAATAATTCTATGGTCTAATTCATGGTCAGGACCTGGAATAAACTTCTCAATGTCTGCGTAAGTTACCTCAGGGCGACGTAAAAATTCATTAGCCAACACGCCATCTTTCAAAGCGGCACTATTATGTTCTGCTAAGAATGCATTCACATCTTCAGTAGGTTTAATACGGAATGATTGTAATCTAGCTTTTTCGGCTTCAATTTCAGCTTTTTTAGCTTTAAAAATAGCTAATCTCTTTTCAGAAATTAAACCAATATCATATCCTTTTTCAGTTAAACGTAAATCAGCGTTATCATGACGTAAGATTAAGCGATATTCAGCACGAGATGTTAATAGACGATAAGGTTCGTTTGTCCCTTTTGTTACTAAATCATCAATCATAACACCGATATAAGCGTCACTTCGATTTAACGTAAAATCTTCGCGGCCTAAAGCACGTAACCCAGCGTTAATTCCTGCCATTATTCCTTGTCCAGCAGCTTCTTCATATCCAGAAGTCCCGTTTGTTTGACCAGCGGTATATAAATTCTTCACTAATTTAGTTTCAAGCGTTGGTCGTAATTGATAAGGAGCCACGACATCATATTCAATCGCATAACCCGGACGCATTAATTCAGCGTTTTCAAGGCCCTTAATTGAATGAATAATATCTTGTTGGACTTCTTCCGGCATTGACGTAGAAAGGCCCTGAACGTAAAATTCGTCCGTTGAACGGCCTTCTGGTTCTAAGAAGAGCTGATGACGAGGTTTATCAGAGAAACGAACAATTTTATCTTCAATAGATGGACAGTAACGTGGACCCACACCTTTAATAATTCCTGAGAACATAGGTGCACGATCAAGGTTAGCATTAATAATCTCATGCGTTTTCAAGTTGGTATACGTTAACCAACAAGATAATTGATTTTTAACATCAATATAATCTTCATCAGGTGTTTCAAAACTAAAGTGGTTAGGTTCAACATCCCCTGGTTGTTCATCAGTCACACTGTAATCAATTGTATTCCCATCAACACGAGGTGGTGTTCCAGTTTTAAAACGTTCTAAATCAAATCCAAGAGCTTCAAGATTTTCAGATAATTTAATTGCAGGTTGTGAATTATTAGGACCTGATGAATAACTCAATTCGCCAATAATAATCTTACCGCGAGCAGCCGTTCCAACTGTTAAAACAACACTTTTAGAACGGTATTTTGCCCCAGTATTTGTTACAACACCATGACATTCGCCATCTTCAACAATTAAACTATCGACTGTTCCTTGACGTAACGTTAGGTTTTCTTCTTTTTCCATTGTATGTTTCATTTCACTTGAATAAAGATGTTTATCAGCTTGTGCCCGTAATGCTCTAACAGCTGGACCTTTACCAGTATTTAACATACGCATTTGTACATAAGTTTTATCGATGTTACGACCCATTTCGCCACCTAAGGCATCAATTTCACGTACAACAATTCCTTTAGCTGGACCACCAATTGAAGGATTACATGGCATAAAAGCAACCATGTCTAAACTAATTGTGATAAGTAATGTTTTATTACCCATTCGTGCAGCAGCGAGTGCTGCTTCTGAACCAGCATGTCCAGCACCAACCACAATTACATCATAATCTGGGCCGTCATAAGTTTTAATGTCCATTTATATTCTCCTATTTACTAACAATTATTTACCTAAACAGAATTGACTAAATAATTCTGTGAGTAATTCATCTTTGTAGCTATCACCAGTGATTTCACCAAGTAATTCCCAACTTCTAGTCATGTCAATTTGAACTAAATCGATTGGCATACCGGAAGCAATCCCAGTGATCACATCATCTAAAGCAGTCTCAGCTTGATTTAACAAGCCAATATGACGAGAATTAGTAATCATAACTGTTGTTTGGCTATTTTCAATTCCACCAAAGAATAAGTTAGCAATTTTTTCTTCAAGTTGCTTCACACCTTCATGATTTAAGACAGAAATAGAAATAATTTCCGTTGGATCAACCATACTTTCTAATTCTTTACGATCTAGATTTTCTGGTAAATCTGTTTTATTTAAGATAACAATTCGTTTATCATTCTGTGTTAATTTAATGAGCTGCTTATCTTCAGCAGACAAAGGTTCATTGCTATTCAAAACAAGCATGACTAAATCAGCTTGAACAATCGCTTCTTTCGAACGTTCAACCCCAATTTTTTCAACCTTATCTTCTGTATCACGAATACCGGCAGTGTCTACCAATTTCAAAGGTACACCCATAACGTTAACGTATTCTTCAATCACATCACGCGTTGTTCCAGCAACATCAGTTACAATGGCTTTATCTTCATGTAATAAGTGATTCAAAAGACTTGATTTACCAACATTAGGTCGACCAATTATGGCAGTAGCTAATCCTTCACGTAATACTTTACCTTGTTGCGCTGTTTGTAGTAATTCTTGAACATATTGCTTAACATCACGTGCTTTTTCAAGCAATAATTTAGTCGTCATTTCTTCACCAGCATCGTATTCTGGATAATCAATATTAACTTCAACTAATGCCAAAACATCTACGATATCTTTACGTAAATTGCGGATTAGACGTGCTAAATTACCATCTAACTGATTTAGTGCAACTTTCATTGAGCGATCTGTTTTAGCACGAATTAAATCCATAACAGCCTCAGCTTGAGATAAATCAATTCGACCATTTAAGAATGCTCGTTTTGTAAATTCACCAGGTTCAGCTAAGCGTGCCCCATTACTTAATAATAATTGTAAAATTTGATTCGTTGGTACAATACCACCATGACAGTTAATTTCAATCACATCTTCACGTGTAAATGTTTTAGGTGCTAACATAACTGAGACCATGACCTCATCGACTTCTTCATCCGTTTTAGGATTTAAAATATGTCCGTAGTTAATGGTATGACTATCAACGTTACCTAAATTTTTCCCTTTAAATACATTATTAGCAATTTGAACGGCATCCTCACCACTTAATCGAACAATTGAAATGGCACCTTCACCAGGTGGTGTTGATATAGCGGCAATTGTATCAAATTCTGTTAATTCTGGCATATCTTTAAATACTCCCTTCAAGTGCTCTATTAGCAGTTAATTAATCATATTCTTTAAATTTTTTCAAACAAAAAAAGGGCCCACTCCACGCCCTAAAAGGACGTGGATAAAGCACCTTCACTACTTTATCTAATATTAAGTTCAATGCCAATAATATACTTTTTTTACCGACATTTGTCAACAAGTCTGTTTGATGATTCTAATTCACTAACCACGAATACCGCGATTTTCTAATTTATTAGTAATCACTTTTAATTCATTAACATAACCAAGATATTCTTCTTCAGTCATATCAAATGAAGTAAAACAATTCGACATTTGTTTCATAATTCTATGTTTACTTCTTTTAGCTTTTCCAGTCAATGAGACATTCACACGGCGTTCATCCTCAGGATCTCTAGTCCGAAGAATCCAATCATCCTTTTCCATACGTTTTAAAAGTGGTGTTAATGTTCCGTTATCTAGATGTAACTTCGCACCAAGTTCCTTCACCATAACAGGTGACGTTTCCCACAATGAAAGTAACGTAATATATTGCGGATACGTTAAGCTAAATTCCTTCAGTGATTCTGTATAAAATTTATTGTAATCTTTTTGTGCTGTGTAAATAGCAAAACATAGTTCATCTTCTAATTTTTCTGGATCATGTTTTAAAGCCATGGGTGGGGACTCCCTTCTATTACTGACTATTTTTTATTTTTAGGCGCTACAATTACTGAGCGCTTAGGTTCTGTTCCAATCGATGTTGTTTTGATTCGGTTATTTCGTGCTAAATAAAAATGAATTTGCTTACGTTCGTTAGCAGGCATCGGGTCTAATTGTACCGTCTCACCCGTTCTAATAACATCCTTGGCCACTTTAATTGCAAGGCGCTCAATCGTTTCTTCGCGACGTTTACGGTAGCCACCAACATCTAGAATAACATTCATTCTGCTAACTGCTTTTTGATTCATATTAACTTGTGCTAAATATTGCAAAGCATTTAAACTTTTACCGTGTTTACCAATTAATAATCCTTGTTTACTCGTATTAAAATCATATGTTACCTGACGGCGCTCAAATTGAACATTAATTTCTGTATCAATACCCATTAATTCTGTAATGTCGGCCAAATAATAACCAACATCATGAACTGCTTTTTCATTAAGTTGACTTCTAGCAGCTTTTTCTGCTGCTGTTAGAGGCTTTGATGTAACACTATCTTTTTTTTCATCAATAATTTTCTTGCTTACTGGTTTTTCTGTTATTTTTTTTTCAATTAATTCAACTTCTGCCTTTTTGCGGCCAAAAAATAAAAATCCAGACTTACCTTCATTGATTATTTTAATTTCAATCTGTGTTTTTTCAAGCTTTAATGCAGCCAAACCGTTACTCACAGCTTGATCAACATTTTTTCCAGTAAATATGGGCATGTTCATCCTCCAAATATAATTATCATCGTTATATTATAGCACTAATTGACCCCTTATCTATACCCTTTTTCAGAACGATTTTTTTGAAAAGTTCTTTCATTTGACAAAATCTATAGGACTCAGCCTATAATGAAAATACTAAATATAAAAACTCGGAGGATTAATTCTATGAATAAATTAACAGACACATATGAATTAGCAAATGGTGTCAAAATTCCTGTTGTTGGTTTTGGTACTTGGCAAACACCAAGTGGTGATGTTGCTAAAGCATCTGTAAAATCAGCATTAGCTTCTGGTTACATACATTTAGATACTGCTGAAATGTACCACAATGAAAGTAGTGTTGGAGAAGGTATTGCCGAAAGCGGTGTTGCTCGTGAAGATATCTTTTTAACAAGTAAATTAGCTAATACAGCTCATACGTACGATGAAACACAAACAGCATTTGCACGAACATTAAAAGATTTAGGTGTTGATTACCTTGATTTATTCTTGATTCACTGGCCAAATCCTGCTGCTTATCGTGAAGATAATTGGGAAAGTCATCTTCAAGAAACATGGCGTGCATTTGAAGATCTTTATAATGAAGGTAAAATTAAAGCCATTGGTGTTTCTAACTTCCGTCCTCGTCATTTTAAAATTTTGGAAGAAACACAAACAATTACACCAATGATTAATCAAATTAGATTAGCTCCTGGTGATACTCCCAAAGAGACAATTGATTATTGTCACAAGCATAATATTCAATTAGAAGCTTATAGCCCATTAGGAACTGGTGCTATCTTTACGGAACCAACAATGGTTAAAATTGCTAATCGTATTGGTCGCAGTGTTGCACAAGTTACCTTACGTTGGTCATTACAAAATGGATTCTTACCACTTCCCAAATCTGTTCATGCTGACAGAATTGAAGAAAATACTCATTTATTTGATTTTGAATTATCTGATGAAGACATGGCAGAAATCAACTCTCTAGATGGTGTTGTTGGTCATGCTCAAGATCCAGATACAGCAACTTTCTAAAATGTTTCACGTGAAACAAAAATGCGTAACCAGATATATTCTGGTTACGCATTTTTAGTTATCTATAGTTTGATGATGCATTTGGCATGACTATTGCACATATGATGTAAACAATAATACCAGGGAATGCTGCACTCAGGACACTTAAAAGAACGTACCCTATTCTTGTTAATGTTGGGTCCCAGTTAAAAAATTCAGCAATACCACCGACAACACCAGCAATAATTCTATTATTAGATTTTGTTAATTTTCTCAATTTTAATCCTCCTCTTGTTAACCTTTTATGTAATTATATCCAAAATAAAAAACCAAAGCCACTAAATGGACTTTGGTTTTCAAAAATTACTTTTTGTTACGGCCCTTATAAGCTTTCTTTTTCGCTTTTTTAATAGCCTGTACTTTTTCTTTTTCAAGACGTACTTTTTCTTCACGTTCACGTGTAATTTTAAATGGATTATTAATTAACAATGTTTGTCCAACTGAGAATGCATTGGTAATAACCCAATATAATGACAAGGCTGATGGTAAGTTAACAGCTGTCACAAGAATCATTATTGGTGTACCATAAACCATCATCGTTGACATTGAGTTTGCTTCAGGTTGGGACATAACACCCAACTTAGAAACAAAGTAAGTTAAGATTGCAGCAAAAATTGGTAAGATGAAGTACGGATCTTTATCACCAAGCTGTAACCATAAAAATTCACCCGTCTTCAAAACGTTCGTTCTCAAAATAGCTTGATAAAGAGCTAATAAAATCGGCATCTGTACTAATAATGGTAAACATCCAGCAACAGGATTAATGCCTGCTTCTGCATATAATTTCTGTTGTTCTTCACGTAATTTTTGAACAGTTGCAGCATCTTTACCAGAATGCTTAGCTTGAAGTGCCTTCAATTGAGGTTGAACTTCAGCTGTTTTACGCATACTTTTTGTTTGATAAATCATTAATGGTAATAAAATAACCCTAATGATTATGGTAAAGATGATAATACCAACACCATAGTTCCCACCAAATAATTTTGAAAGGAAAATAATAGCCCTAGAGAAACTGAGGATGATACCGCCATCCCAAATTCCTGTACTATTTTCCGTTATTGGTGTTGTACTACATCCCGCTAGGACTAACATTAACCCCAACATACTTAATAGGACTAAAAATCGCTTACTCTTCTTTTTCACAAGAATACCCTCGCTCACTTTATTAGTCTAAAATTTTAGCTATTTTTAAAACATGTGTTAATTGTTTCTTGGATTCCTCTTGCGACAACCAAGCAACAGATGGTCTAGCAATAACCAAAAAATCGCAATCTTGTTTAAGATCTGGTTTCAATTCTAACAACGATTGACGAATACGGCGTTTAACCCAATTACGAGCAACAGCATTCCCAATACGTTTTCCAACTGAAATTCCAACTCTAAAATGAGCTTGTTCTGGTTTTTCCATCATATATATAACATACTTTCGGTTCGCACAAGATTGACCTTTTTTAAAAACTGTTTGGAACTCTGCTTCTTTTTTAACGCGATATGATTTTCTCATGTAATATCTCCAGTTAAATAGATACTGTATCTTTGTAATAAAAAAAACCACTGAAATCAGTGGTCTATGCAGACAATACTTTTCTACCTTTACGGCGTCTACGTGCTAAGACGTTACGGCCGCCTTTTGTACTCATGCGTTTACGGAAACCATGCACGCGTTCACGGTGACGTTTTTTAGGTTGGTATGTTCTTTTCATAATTTAGGCACCTCCTTAAATACTTAATGTTTCAACTAATCGGTATCTTGATAAAAATAAGATACCAGTGACGTCAATTTCACTTACCGGAATATAATACCATACTTCTTTCTTCTATGAAAGAAAATTATTAGAATTCAATGTAATTTAGTTATCCACACTTTTTCGCTATTTATTTTTTAGTTGTGGATGAGTTGTGAAACACATCTTGTCGTCCACAACTCGGAACACACACTTTTTCACAATAAACAGCCTGTTAATAAGTTATACACACCCTTAACTAAAAACTGTTAATAACTAATGAAAATCCTTTAATAACATACTTTATTTCAATCACTCATTTGTGGATAACATGGCAAACAAAACTGGTTTATCTTTTTATGCCCACCCCTGTGGAAAACTTATTAATGACCCTGTTATTATTTTTTACACATTTTTTTAAACCTGTGGAAAACCCTTCTTTAAAATGCTAAACTGTAGTTACGATTTATTTAAACAAGGAGGCTTTTTGTGCTTACTCTCGAAAATTTATGGTCCTCACTGACTGATTATTTCAAAACGCAACTCAACCCTGTTAGTTACGAAACTTGGATTTCATCAGCTGAACCAAAACAATTTATTAATAACGACCTTATTATTGAGCTACCCTCCCAGCTACATAAAACTTACTGGATACAACATCTAGCACCAAAAGTTGTTGCGTTTCTTTACGAATCAACTGGTGAAGAAATCAATCCCGTTTTAAAAATAAAGGGTGAATTAACCGCGGGCGGCCAATCAAATATGGCAGTATCAAATAGTTCAAACTCTAATAACGATAATGTCCCTACCTTTATGCGTGATGCCAAATTAAACGATAGATATACCTTTAGTACCTTCGTTACTGGAAAAGGTAATCAGATGGCCCACGCTGCTGCTTTGGTTGTTTCTGAAGAACCTGGCCGCTTGTACAACCCGCTCTTTTTCTATGGTGGTGTTGGTTTGGGTAAAACCCATTTAATGCACGCAATTGGTCACCAAATGCTTCTAAACAATCCTGATGCAAAAGTAAAATACGTTACAAGTGAAGCATTTACTAACGGCTTCATTAACTCACTTCGAAATAATACGCCCGAAGATTTCCGAAAAGAATATCGTAGTGTTGATCTCTTACTGGTGGATGATATTCAATTTTTTGCCGATAAAGAATCAACACAAGAAGAATTTTTCCATACATTTAACTCTTTATATGATGATAAAAAACAAATTGTCTTATCATCTGATCGTTTACCAAACGAAATACCAAAATTACAAAAACGTCTTATATCTCGCTTTAAATGGGGTCTTTCAGTTGATATAACCCCTCCTGATTTAGAAACTAGAATTGCTATTTTAAGAAATAAATCTGATGCTGAAAATCTTGAAATACCAGATGATACATTAAGTTATATTGCTGGCCAAATCGATTCGAATATTCGTGAACTTGAAGGCGCTTTGGTTAGAGTACAAGCGTACGCGACCTTATCAAACTCAGAAATAACAACGAGTTTAGCCGCCGATGCCTTAAAAAACTTAAGTTTAAAAGATAAATCAAATGAAATTTCAATTGCTATTGTTCAAGATCGGGTTGCTAAATATTTCCACGTTACTGTGGGCGATTTAAAAGGAAAAAAACGTGTTAAAGCAATTGTTATGCCACGTCAAATTGCTATGTACTTAAGTCGCGAACTTACCGACAATTCCTTACCTAAGATTGGATCTGAATTTGGTGGTAAGGATCATACAACGGTTATTCATGCTCACGAAAAAATTGCTGTAATGTTAGAAACTGATGACAAACTTCAGCGTCAAATTTCAGATCTTAAGAGTGAACTTAACCAATAATAGTTGTGGGCAATTGTGGATAAGGCGGCTTGTTTACTCACAGGTTATCCACATGTGAATTCTTTTATTTACATGGTCCCAACGTATTTCTTAACATGATTAACAGGCCCTACTACTGCTTCTATTCTTTTATTACTTAATTAATAACTAAACTTACCGGAGGATTTACTATGGAATTTACAATTAATCGATCAGCATTCATTAAACAATTAACAGATGTTCAAAGAGCTATTTCTTCAAAAACAACAATTCCTATATTAACGGGTATCAAAGTTGTCTTAACTGCTTCTGGTTTACTTTTAACAGGTAGTGATGCAGATGTTTCTATTGAAACTTTTTTATCTGTTGAAGATGAATCTAATAACTTAACAATTGAATCAACTGGTGAAATTGTGCTACCTGCACGATTCTTTAGCGAAATTGTTAAAAAATTACCGCAAGATACTTTTTCATTAACAGTGACTGATGGTTATCAAACTGAGATTACTTCTGGATCAGCCTCATTCAATATTAATGGGTTAGATGCAAATAACTATCCTCACTTACCAGAAATTGATACTGATGATAATTTAATTTTTTCGGGATCAATCTTAAAACAAATTATTAGCCAAACTGTTATTGCCGTTTCTAACCAAGAAAGTCGCCCTATTTTAACTGGTGTTCACTTTGTCATTGAAAATGGTGAGTTTTTAGCAGTCGCAACAGATAGTCATCGTTTGAGCCAACGTAAAATTACATTGGAAGGCGCAAACGATGCAAAATATGATGTTATTATTCCTGGTAAATCTTTAGTAGAATTATCACGAATGATTGACGATTCTAATCCAGATATTGAAATGCGTATTTCAGAAAACCAAGTACTCTTTATTCTTGGAAATACCTCATTTTATTCACGTTTATTAGAAGGAAATTATCCTGATACAACTCGTCTAATTCCTAAAGAATCAGCTACAGACATTGAGTTTAATGCGCCTAAATTATTATCAGCAATTGAACGTGCGTCATTACTATCACATGAAAGCCGTAATAACGTTGTTAAACTAGCGATTAATACGGCAGAACAAAAAGTTGTCATTTATAGTAACTCGCCTGATGTTGGTAATGTTGAGGAAGCATTAGAATTTAGCAATTTATCAGGAAATGATCTTGAAATTTCATTTAATCCAGACTATATGAAAGATGCTTTAAGATCATTTGGACAAACTGAAATTAAAGTTGCGTTTACACAACCATTACGACCATTTACCTTAGTCCCAACTGAAGATACAACGCAATTTATTCAATTAATTACACCAGTTCGAACATTCTAATTAATTGTTCGTGTATGAATAACTAATAAAAATAGAGTAAAAGCAGCCAATAAAACTGTTTTTACTCTATTTTTTTAGGTAAATTATATTAAAAGTGAGAAATGAATTTTATGGTTTGATTTTGACTAAAAAAATAAGGCAATAGTGAATTGTAGTCATTTAATTAAAAATATAGCCTTTTAAGTAATTTTAGAGTAAAAAGACTAATTAAAACTTAAATCGCTTAAATCGGCTTAAAATGAGATGTGAAATTGTAATTTTGCGAAAAAAAAGGTATAATAGAAAAGGAAGAAAATGGAGGTTGACGACAATTGAAATCAGATATTTATTTAGAAACACCTTACATGATGCTACAACAAGTTTTGAAATCAGAAACAATTATTAATTCTGGTGGCGAAGCAAAATGGTTTTTACGTGAAAATGAAGTCCTTGTAAATGGTGAATTAGAAGACCGACGTGGACGTAAATTATACCCTGGCGATGTTATTGAAGTTCCAGGTATTGCAATTATTACGATGCATTCAATGGACGAAAAGTAGGCTTATCAATGTATCTAGAAAATTTAACCTTGAGGGATTATCGTAACTATGAAGATTTAAATATCTCATTTTCACCAGCAATCAATATATTACTTGGTGAAAATGCTCAGGGTAAAACGAATTTATTGGAAGCAATTTATGTGTTATCAATGACTCGAAGTCATAGAACGAATAATGATAAAGAGTTGATTAAGTGGGATAAGACAGCTGCGATAATCCAAGGTCGGGTGAATAAGCAAGTAGGGTCATTGCCACTCGAGATTCAAATTAATTCTAAAGGTAAAAAAGCTAAAGTTAATCATCTTGAACAGGCCAAATTGTCACAGTACATTGGACAGTTCAATGTGATTTTGTTTGCACCAGAGGATTTAGCCCTTGTAAAGGGTGCCCCATCAGTAAGAAGAAGATTTGTTGATATGGAATTTGGCCAAATTAATGCACGTTATTTATATAATTTAGGTCAATACCGAACTATTTTGAAACAGCGTAATCAATATCTAAAACAGTTACAGCATAAAAAAGACCAAGATTTAGTTTTTTTAGATGTATTATCTGATCAATTAGCTGCTTTTGGCGCAGAAATTGTACATCAACGCTTAATATTTCTTAAACAACTTGAATTCTGGGCTAACCAATTACAAGAAGAGATTACACAGTCCGCTGAAACGTTAACATTTGAGTATGCCACTCATTTGGAAAACGCGTCAGAAAAAACGATTGAACAGTTGTATACGCAATTACAAAATGATTTAAAAAAATCAATAAAAAAAGAAATATTTCAAGGGACAACCTTAGCTGGGCCACATCGTGATGATGTGCGTTTTTTAATTAACGGCAAAAACGTTCAAACATATGGATCTCAAGGACAACAAAGAACAACAGCATTATCAGTCAAATTAGCCGAAATTGAGTTAATGAAAGAGGAAACTGGGGAATATCCAGTCCTTCTTTTGGATGATGTTCTTTCTGAATTGGATGATATGCGTCAAACACATCTTTTGAAGACGATTCAAAATAAGGTTCAAACATTTTTAACAACACCAAACTTAAGTGGTATTGCTAGATCGTTAATTAATGAACCTAAGATTTTTCATATTAATCAAGGTAACTTACTCGAAGAGGAGGAACATATAGTTGACTGATCAAGAGAAACAAGCTGAAATAGCAGAAGAATTACATGAAGAAAAAGCAAAAGAATATGATGCGAGCCAAATTCAAGTTTTAGAAGGACTTGAAGCTGTTAGAAAACGTCCCGGTATGTATATTGGAACAACGGCTTCACAAGGTCTTCATCACTTAGTTTGGGAAATTATTGATAATGGTATCGATGAAGCATTGGCTGGTTTTGCCGATGAAATTAATGTTGTTGTCGAAAAAGACAACAGTATAACAGTTCGTGATAATGGACGTGGTATCCCTGTTGATATCCAAGCAAAAACAGGCCGTCCAGCGCTTGAAACCGTTTTTACAATTTTACATGCTGGGGGTAAATTTGGCGGTGGTGGTTATAAAGTTTCTGGTGGACTTCATGGAGTTGGTGCTTCAGTTGTTAATGCATTATCAACTGAGCTAGATGTTCAGGTTATTCGTGAAGGTAAAGTCTACGGTATGGACTTTGCTCGCGGTAAAGTTAAAACAGAGATGTCAGTTGTAGGTGAAGCACCTGAAAATGAACATGCAACGATTGTTCATTTTGTACCGGATTCTGATATTTTTACGGAAACAACTGTCTATGATATTAAAGTATTAACAACGCGAATTCGTGAATTAGCATTCTTGAATAAAGGCCTTAAAATTACGATTGATGATAAACGTGATGGTGGACCCGGATTACAAGAATTCCATTATGCCGGTGGTATTAAGCATTATGTTGAATACTTAAATAAAAATAAAGATGTTATTTTCCCAGAACCTATCTATGTTGAAGGTGAACAAAAAGGGATTATTGTTGAAGTTGCCCTCCAATATACAGATGATTATCATAGTAATTTATTAACTTTCACAAATAATATTCATACTTATGAGGGTGGTACTCATGAATCTGGTTTTAAGACAGCCTTAACCCGGGTTATAAATGATTACGCTCGTAAAAATAATCTTATGAAAGAAAATGATGCTAATCTTTCTGGTGAAGATGTTCGTGAAGGATTGACGGCTGTTGTCAGTATTAAACATCCAGATCCTCAATTTGAAGGTCAAACAAAAACAAAATTAGGTAATTCAGATGCGCGTACGGTTACTGATCGTACTTTCTCTGAACATTTTACTAAGTTTTTAATGGAAAATCCTAAAGAAGCTAAAATTATTGTAGAAAAAGGCTTATTAGCTGCTAGAGCTCGAGTAGCTGCTAAACATGCTCGTGAAGTAACACGTAAAAAAAGTGGGCTTGAAATCAGTAACTTACCCGGTAAGTTAGCTGATAATACAAGTAAAGATCCTGCAATTAGTGAATTATTTATCGTCGAAGGTGATTCAGCCGGCGGTTCAGCTAAACAGGGTCGTTCACGGTTAACACAAGCTATCTTACCGATTCGTGGTAAGATTTTGAATGTTGAAAAAGCAAGTTTAGATAAAATTTTAGCCAATGAAGAAATTCGTTCATTATTTACAGCTATGGGAACAGGTTTTGGTGGCGAATTTAATGTTGAAAAAGCTAATTATCATAAATTAATTATTATGACTGATGCTGATGTCGATGGTGCCCATATTAGAACGTTATTATTAACACTGTTCTATCGTTACATGCGTCCACTTGTTGAAGCAGGATTCGTGTATATTGCGCAACCACCTTTATATCAAATTAGACAAGGTAAGATGATTCGTTATGTCGATACTGAAGAAGAATTAGAAGAAATTCAAGGGCAATTGGCACCAACACCAAAACCCGTTATTCAACGATATAAAGGTCTTGGAGAAATGGATGCTTCTCAATTGTGGGAAACAACTATGGATCCAGATGCTCGTCGTTTATTACGTGTTAACGTCGACGATGCCATTGAAGCTAATGATGTCTTTAATATGTTAATGGGTGATCGTGTAGAACCTAGACGTGAATTTATTGAAAAAAATGCCACTTACGTAGAAAACTTAGATATTTAAAAACTTAGTCGTAAAGGAGGTTGAAAATTTTGGCAGAAGAATTACCAGCTACAAGCCGGATAAAAGATGTTAATCTTTCCGGAGAAATGAAAAAATCATTCTTGGATTATGCTATGAGCGTTATTGTTGCTCGTGCACTTCCTGATGTTCGAGATGGGTTGAAACCTGTCCATCGTCGTATTTTATACGGGATGAGTGAATTAGGGATTACGCCTGATAAACCATACAAAAAATCAGCTAGAATTGTTGGGGATGTTATGGGTAAGTACCATCCTCATGGTGATTCATCGATTTATGAAGCGATGGTTCGTATGGCCCAAGACTTTAGTTACCGTTACATGTTAGTTGATGGGCATGGTAACTTTGGTTCTGTCGATGGTGATGGCGCTGCTGCTATGCGTTATACTGAAGCTAGAATGAGTAAAATAGCTGTTGAAATGATGCGTGATATCAATAAAGATACCATTGATTTCATGGATAATTACGATGGCAGTGAACATGAACCAGTTGTTTTACCTGCGCGTTTTCCTAACTTATTAGTTAATGGTGCAACAGGTATTGCCGTTGGTATGACAACGAATATTCCGCCACATAATTTGTCAGAAGTTATTTCTGGATTACATATTTTGATGGATAATCCTGATGCAACTGTGGCTGATTTGATGGAGGCTATCCCTGGTCCTGATTTTCCAACTGGGGCTACTGTTCTAGGTAAATCTGGTATTCGTAAAGCTTACGAAACAGGTAAGGGAACAATAACAATTCGTTCAAAAGTTGAAATTGAAGAACAAAAGAATGGTAAAGAACGTATTATCGTTGATGAACTTCCTTACATGGTTAATAAAGCACGTTTAATTGAACGTATTGCTGATTTAGCTCGTGATAAAAAAATTGAAGGTATCACTGATATTAATGATGAGTCTGATCGTGAAGGATTACGAATTGTGATCGATATTCGTCGTGATATGAGTGCTTCAGTTGTGTTGAATAACCTTTATAAATTAACGTTATTACAAACATCTTTCAGTTTTAATATGCTAGCAATCGTTAATGGTATTCCAAAAGTTCTAAGTTTAAAGGAAATGCTTGTTTATTACCTTGAACATCAAGAAAAAGTTATCCGTCGTCGTACGCAATTTGAATTGAAAAAGGCACGTGCTCGCGCACATATCCTTGAAGGTTTAAGAATTGCACTCGATCATATTGATGAAATTATTAGAATTATCCGTAGCTCAAATACGGGTGAACTTGCTAAAAATCAATTGATGGGTAATTATGGTTTATCAGATAAACAAGCTCAAGCTATTTTAGATATGCGATTAGTTCGTTTAACTGGTTTAGAACGTGAAAAAATTGAAGAAGAATATCAAAATTTAATGGCATCAATCGCTGATTTTGAAGATATTTTGGCTCATGACTCACGTATTCATGATATTATTTATCAAGAATTGTTAGATTTACAAGCTAAATTTGGTGATGAACGTCGTACTGAATTATTAATTGGCGAAGTATTGAATCTTGAAGATGAAGATTTGATTGAAGAAGAAGAAGTTATGATTACATTAACGCATAACGGTTATGTAAAACGTCTTGCAACTGATGAATTCAAAGCACAAAACCGTGGTGGCCGTGGCGTTCAAGGTATGGGTGTTCATGATGATGACTTTATTGAACATCTTGTGTCGACATCAACGCATGATACCCTACTATTCTTCACGAATGCTGGTAAAGTGTACCGTATGAAGGGGTATGAAATTCCTGAATATGGACGCACAGCTAAAGGAATTCCTGTCATTAATCTTTTAGGGGTTAATTCTGGTGAGAAAATCCAAGCTGTTATCAACGTAAGCAAGCAAGAAAATGATGAACGTTATCTTTTCTTTACGACGCTTAACGGAACAGTTAAGAGAACACCGGTGTCAGAATTTTCTAACATACGAAATAATGGTTTAAAAGCGATTAAATTGCATGATGAAGATGAATTAATTAACGTTGCTATCACAGATGGCACGCAGAATATGATTATTGGAACGCATCGAGGTTACGCAGTATCATTTGCTGAAAATGATGTTCGTTCAATGGGTCGTTCTGCTTCTGGTGTTCGTGGTATTCGGTTAAGAGAAGATGATTACGTTGTAGGAGCTGATTTATTAGCTGCTGATAGTCACGTATTTATCATTTCTGAAAAAGGATACGGTAAGCAAACACCCGCTTCGGCTTATGCAATTAAAGGCCGTGGTGGAAAAGGAATTAAGACAGCTAACATTTCTGAAAAGAATGGACCAATTGCTGGGTTAGCAACCGTTCAAGGTGATGAAGATATCATGTTAATTACGGATCAAGGTGTTATGATTCGCTTTAATGTGAAGAACGTGTCAAAAACGGGCCGTGCTACTTTAGGAGTTCATTTAATTCGAATTGATGAGAATGCTAAAGTTGCAACAATGGCAAAAGTTGAAGCTACTCCTGAAGAAACAACTACTATTTTAGATGCAGTTGTATCAGACGTTGAAAGTGAAACAAATGACTTAGAATAAACTAAATTAAAAAAATAAAATAAAATCCTAATTAACGGCGTACTTAATAAGTGTGTAGTTAATTAGGATTTTCTTGCTTTAAGTGAATGGCAGTGATATAATTTTAGTTCGTAAGTGTCTATGGCATTAAATAGATAACTTTCCTTGTTCTTGCCACGAGGTAAGGACCTAAAGTCCATAAGGAGGTGTAAACAGTCATGAGTAAATATGAAATTACTTATATCATCCGTACCGATCTTGATGAAGCAGCTAAAGCAGCTTTGATCGAACGTTTCGATGGTATTTTAACAAGTAATGGTGCAGAAATCGTTACTTCAAAAGACTGGTCAAAACGTCGTCTTGCATACGAAATCAGCGGTTATAATGAAGGTATCTACCATATCATTAATGCTACAGCCGATGACGATATCGCAATTAACGAATTTGATCGTCTTTCAAAGATTAATGAAGGAATCTTGCGTCATATGATCATTAACAGAGATGAAAAATAATTCATTTTAATAAAATAACGGAGAGGAGCAATACATTATGATTAATAGAACAGTACTTGTCGGACGTTTAACAAGAGACCCTGATTTACGCTACACAGCTAGTGGTGCTGCAGTTGCAACTTTTACAGTTGCAGTTAATCGACAATTCACGAACGCTTCTGGCGAACGTGAAGCCGATTTTATTAACTGTGTTATCTGGCGAAAAGCAGCCGAGAACTTCGCTAACTTTACGCATAAAGGTTCTTTAATTGGTGTCGATGGACGAATTCAAACGCGTTCATATGATAATCAACAAGGAACTCGCGTGTATGTTACTGAAGTTGTCGTAGAAAACTTTTCGTTGCTTGAATCAAAATCTCAATCAAGCCAACAACAAGGTAACGCTAATAATCAAAGCAGCGCTCCTCAATCAAGTTCATCATCAAATAACAATGCTAACCCATTTGGTGGCGCAAGTTCGAATAATAATTCAAACACAACGCAATCTAATGATTCAGCAACAGTTGATCCATTTGCAAATAATGGCCAACAAATTGATATTTCTGATGACGACCTACCATTCTAATTAGAGGAGGAAACTCACATGGCACAACAACAACAACGTAGAGGTGGTGGCGGTGGCGCACGTCGTCGACGTAAAGTTGACTTCATCGCAGCTAACCACATCGATTATATCGATTATAAAGATACAGACTTGTTAAAACGTTTCATTTCAGAACGTGGTAAGATTTTACCTCGTCGTGTTACGGGAACAAGCGCTAAAAACCAACGCAGTTTAACAATTGCAATTAAACGCTCACGTATTATGGGCTTATTACCATTCGTTTCAGAAGAATAGTAATATCTAGGGAAGACTATGCAAATAGTCTTCCCTTTTTTTGTACTATCAGCAAGATTTGTGCAGGTAAATGGGGAATGTGATAAAATAGATAACATCTAGGATTTACAGATGAGGAGATACTATGAAAAAGTTCCTTTCAAACGAGAAACTTCCCAGTTTTTTGAAGAATGAACGCTTAAGATGGATTGCGATTTTTATCGTAATTATGTCTTTATTTAGTGTTGTTCTGTCTTTTACAGTTAATTTATTTTTAGGACTTATATTGTTAATTATTGCGTTGGGTGCTACCAGCGCAAGTATGTATATTATGTCCCAAATTACGGCAAATACTAATGAATATATATCGGAATTATCATATCGTATTAAACGTAGTGAACAAGAAGCGCTTATCAAAATGCCAATTGGTATTTTGATTTTTAACGAACAAAATGAGATTGAGTGGGTTAATCCATACTTACAACCTTATTTTGAAAAAAATGATATTTTAGGTAAGAAAATAGAGAGCGTCGATGAATCGTTATCGACGATTATTACAGATAACGCTGAGACTAAAGGCTTGGTGAAAGTAACATGGCATGAAAAAGATTTTGAAATGATCATACAAAATGATATTCATGTTGCTTACCTGATGGATATTACGCGTTATTCATCAATTGAAAAAGAATTTGAAGCAGAGCGCGTTGTTATCGGTCAAGTGTTCTTAGATAATTATGATGAAGTAACGCAATCTATGTCAGATAAGAATGTTTCTAATTTAAGTAACTTTGTCACAAATGAGTTATCTAATTGGGCGCGTCGTTATGGGATGTATTTAAAAAGAACGGATTCAGATCGATTTTTTATTTTAGTTCATGCCCATTCTTTACAACAAATTGAAGAAGAAAAATTTAAAATTTTAGATCGAATTCGCGATCGGACATCCAAACAAAACTTTCCGCTCACATTGAGCATGGGAATTGCCTATGGCGATGGCGATTTGAATTCACTTGCAAAATTAGCTCAAAGCAATTTAGATCTTGCTTTAGGTCGAGGTGGGGATCAAGTTGTCGTTAAATCACCTGAAGAGCAAGCAAGATTTTATGGTGGTAAAACTAATCCGATGGAAAAACGGACTCGGGTTCGTGCTAGAATGATTTCTCAAGCGTTACAAGAAATAATGAAACCAATGGACCAAGTCTTCGTTATGGGACATCAGAGCCCAGATATGGACTCTGTAGGAGCTTGTTTGGGCATTAGACGAATCGCTTTGATGAATAATATGAAATGTTGGATTGTTTTAGATCAAACCGCTATTCATTCAGATGTACAACGATTGATGGAAGAGTTAGATCAATATCCTGATATCAAATATAATATTATTACACCTGAAGAAGCAGTAGAAAAAGCAACAGAACAGAGTTTACTGGTGATGGTTGATCATTCTAAACCCTCTATTTCTGGTAGTCCTGAATTGTATGAAAAACTTAAAAATCGTCTGATGGTTATTGATCATCATCGTCGTGGAGAAGAATTCCCTGAAAATCCAATGTTAGTTTATATTGAACCTTATGCATCATCAACCTGTGAACTGATTACTGAAATGTTTGAATATCAATCAAAAGATAGTGAACCAATTAATAAAATTGAAGCAACTGCGATGTTAACGGGAATTATTATTGATACGAAGTCGTTTTCATTAAGGACGGGTACACGAACATTTGATGCAGCCAGTTATTTAAGGTCCGTTGGGGCTGATTCAACAATGGTTCAAAACTTTATGAAAGAAAATGTTGATAGTTACTTGAAGCGTAATCATTTAATTGATAAAGTAGAGTTCATTAATACTGATTTAGCATTATGTGTGGGTGAAGATGATACGATTTATGACCCAGTTACAGCAGCACAGGCAGCAGATTCATTATTATCTATTTCAAGTGTATCAGCGTCATTTGTTGTCACAAAACGATCAGAAAATCGTGTTAGTATCTCTGCTAGAAGTACAGGGACGACTAATGTTCAAGTTGTTATGGAACAAATGGGCGGCGGCGGTCACTTATCAAATGCTGCGACTCAGTTAACTGGTGTGAGTGTAAGTGAAGCTGCAGAACAATTAGTTAATATTTTAACGACAAAAAAAGATGAAATTAAGGAGTAGTTGATTATGAAAGTTATATTTTTAGAAGATGTTCGCGGAAAAGGTAAACGTGGAGAAATTAAAGAAGTACCAAGCGGCTATGCTCAAAATTTTTTAATTAAAAATGGTAAAGCAAAATTAGCTACAAATTCAGCAATGAGTTCTTTAAAGGGACAACAAAAAGCTGAAGAAAAAAAAGCTGAAGAAATTTTAAAAGAAGCTAAAGATGAAAAAATCGTTTTAGAAGATGATAAGACAGTTGTTGAATTAACAGCTAAAGCGGGCGAAGATGGCCGTTTATTTGGCTCAATTCCTAGCAAGCAAATTGTACAAGCTATGGAAAAACAATACGGAATTAAAATCGACAAACGTAAAGTTGAACTACCAGAACCAATTCGTGCCTTAGGATTCACGAATGTACCTGTTAAGTTACATGTTGATGTAACAGCAATGATTCGTGTTCATGTTTCGGCTAATAACTAAAGTAGTATTTATTTGAAAAGCTGGCAAAATTTGATTTTGTCCAGCTTTTTTCTTGATTTTAGAAGTAAGGAGAACACGATAAAATGAATAATGAACTATTAACAGACCAAACGCCACCACAGAATATTGAAGCGGAACAAGCCGTTTTGGGCGCTGTCTTTTTAAAGAGTGATGCTCTTGTTGAGGCAATGGAATACTTGGAGCCCGAAGACTTCTATCAACGTCGCCATCAATTGATATTTGCGGCTATGGTGGATCTGAATGATAAAGATGAAGCTATTGATATTGTTACGATTCAAGATAATTTAACTTCTAAAAATCAAATGGATGATATTGGCGGTGTTAGCTATATTGTTGAATTAGCTGGCTCTGTACCAACGGCTGCGAACGTTCAGTATTATGCTAAAATTGTTGAAGAAAAATCAATGATTCGACGCTTAATTGCGACAGCGACATCTATTGCAACTAAGGGTTTATCACAAGATGATGATGTTGCAACGCTTTTAGATAATGCTGAACGTGAAATTATGAGCGTATCTGAAAAAAGAAATAGTAGTGGTTTTCAAGCTATCGCTGATGTATTAAAAAGTACATTTACAAATATTGAAAAGTTAGCTAAAGAAGGCGATACAATTACTGGATTGTCGACAGGTTATCCAGAGTTGGATAAAATGACTGCCGGGTTACATCCAGATGAGTTAATCATTTTAGCTGCTCGTCCGGCTGTTGGTAAAACAGCTTTTGCGTTGAATATTGCTCAAAACGTAGCAACTAAAACTGATGAAACTGTCGCTATTTTTAGTTTAGAAATGTCAGCAGAATCATTAGTTAGTCGTATGTTATGTGCTGAAGGTAGTATTAATGCGAATCACTTACGAACGGGACAATTAGACGAATCAGAATGGTCAAATTTGATTGTGGCAATGAATTCATTATCAAAGGCTAATATCTTTATTGATGACACTGCTGGGTCAAAGATGGCTGAAATTCGGGCAAAATGCCGTCGATTAGCGAAGGAAAAAGGTGGACTAGGGTTAATCGTTGTTGATTATTTACAGTTGATTGAAGGTTCAGGACGCGAAAGTCGACAACAAGAAGTCTCAGAAATTTCTCGTCAAATGAAGAAATTAGCGAAAGAATTAAGTGTTCCAGTTATTGCATTGTCTCAATTATCCCGTGGTGTTGAACAACGCCAAGATAAACGACCAGTGTTATCAGATATTCGTGAATCTGGTTCTATTGAACAAGATGCAGATATTGTTGCATTTTTGTATCGAGATGATTATTATGAACGCGATACTGATGAAGATGAAGACGGGAATCTACCTGATCCAAGGGATGAAGATGACCAAAATGTTGGTGAAGTTGAAGTTATTATTGAAAAAAACCGTGGTGGCGAACGAGGTACAGTTAAATTATTATTTGTTAAATCATATAATAAATTCTCGTCACTTGCCTATAGACCAGAAGGCTAGAAAATATTCCTTAGTGGGATATTTTTTTTGAATAAAAAGAGAAACGTTCGTTATATAGTTGATAAATGTTTATATAAAATACAAACGTTCGTATTTTAGTTGTATTTGAACTGCTTTATTGCTATAATATTCTAGGATTGTATTTATGAATTTAAAATATAAATTATGAGGTGGATGAAAATATGTCATCAGTAGTTGTAGTAGGTAGCCAATGGGGCGATGAAGGAAAAGGTAAAATTACAGATTTCTTAAGTCAAAATGCCGATGTTATTGCACGGTATCAAGGTGGCGATAACGCCGGACACACAATTGTATTTGAAGGCAACACTTACAAATTACATTTGATTCCATCAGGTATTTTCTTTCAAGATAAATTAAGTATCATTGGTAATGGGGTTGTTGTGAATCCTAAAGCTTTATGTGAAGAACTTGATTATCTACAAAAACTCGGCGTTAAAGGAGATAATTTACGTATTTCTGACCGCGCTCATGTTATTTTGCCATACCATATTCTACTTGATGGCTTACAAGAAGCTGCTAAAAAAGAAGATAAGATTGGGACGACTAATAAAGGTATTGGACCAGCTTATATGGATAAAGCTGCTAGAATTGGTATTAGAATTGCTGATTTAATGGAAAAAGAAACTTTCTCAGCAAAATTAAAAAATAATTTAGAACAAAAAAATCGTGAATTTACAAAATTATATGATCATGAACCACTTGAATTTGATGATATTTTTGAAGAATATTTTGCCTATGGCCAACGTTTGAAACGATACGTAATGGACACGTCAGTTATTATTAATGATGCACTAGATTCTGGTAAGAAAGTCTTATTTGAAGGTGCACAAGGTGTTATGTTAGATATTGATCATGGAACGTACCCATTTGTAACTTCTTCAAATCCAATTGCAGGTGGCGCAACAGTCGGTGTTGGTGTTGGACCTGCTCAAATAAATACAGTTGTTGGTGTCTGCAAAGCCTATACATCACGTGTAGGGGATGGTCCTTTTCCAACTGAACTATTAGATGAAATCGGTGATACTATCCGTGAAGTTGGACATGAATATGGTGTAACAACAAAACGTCCACGTCGTATTGGCTGGTTTGATAGTGTTGTTATGAATCATTCCAAACGTGTTTCAGGATTGACTAACTTATGTTTAAACAGTATTGATGTTTTAACTGGATTAAAAGAAGTTAAAATTTGTACAGCATACGAATTAAATGGTGAAATTATTCATCGTTATCCAGCTAGTTTTAAAGAATTATCTCAATGTAAACCAGTATATGAAACATTACCTGGTTGGACTGAAGATATTACTCAAATGAAAACTCTTGCAGAATTACCTGAAAATGCTAGAAATTATATTAGACGTATTGAAGAAATCGTTGATGTTAAAATTTCAACATTCTCAGTTGGACCCGATCGTGATCAAACAAATGTTTTAGATGATGTTTGGGCATAAATAAGTAATAGGTTGATAGTAATGTGAGAAAAGTCAAAGTTAATACTTTGATTTTTTTTTATTTAATCAATAACTAAGTAGATAAATAACCTTAATTAATTAGAGCTTAAAAATTTATATAACTTATATATTTGATAAGTCGAATATGTTGCATACGCTTTCTTTGGATGTTACTATCGGTATGTAGACAAATATATTATGAGGAGGAAACATGATGACAAATGAAGATAGATTAGATGCAAAGAAAGATCAAATTAAGGGTAAAGTAACAGAAACTAAAGGTAAATTGACAGGAGACAAGCAAGAAGAAGTTAAAGGTAAAGCGGAAGGTTTCCTTGGTAAAGCGAAAGATAAATTAGAAGATGTCAAAGATGATGTTGCAGAAAAAATAGATGAAGTTATGGACAAACGTAAAAAGAAATAGTAATTTCATTGGGTTCTCGCACTGCTTACAATAAGCAGTGCGAGTTTTTTTTATTTCTTTTTATTAGCCGAAGTTAGATAAATAATAGGCTTATCTTGTGAGTATAGTACCTATCAGTTCATCTTATTCACTCAGATATTCATAGATCTTATTTTGTTTAACTTTATGTGATTAATTAAGCAACGAGGAAAACAAAGATAGTTATTTATCTTTATTTTTTGGTGTATATAAGTTTAAGTACCTGGGAAAGAGATTCATTAAGTTTCATAGATTGAGCGTAATAAAATCGTTTCATTTGCAAGCGATTTCAAATAATGGTATATTACATATAACGAATAGTTAATATAATAAATAACTATTTAATATAAACAAAGGAGGAACATATTATGATTTGGTCATTAATTGTAGGTGCTATTATTGGTGCTGTTGCAGGGGCGATTACTAATCGCGGTGAGTCGATGGGATGGATAAGTAACATCATCGCTGGACTAGTTGGGTCAGCTCTTGGTCAAAGTGTCCTTGGTCATTGGGGACCTAGCTTGGCAGGAATGGCAATTATCCCTTCTATCATTGGTGCGATAATTTTAGTTTTAATTGTTTCAGCTATATTTGGTATAAAAGCAAGGAAGTAAATCAAGTCAAGAGAGAGGTATGTTTATGAAGAAGAGTAAAAAAATTATTCTGAGTATAGTCAGCCTCGGATACTTGATTGGGCTTAGCTTGCTGATTTGGCCAGAAATAATTGAGAAAATAACTAAAATGCTTGAACATTTTAACGTTAGTACAAATTTTCAGAGTAACGATTTTATCTTCTATTATGGGATTGTGTTATTGCTATTAACAGTCTTCATATTTTTGTTAATACTTTTGTGGCCTGCGCAACTACCAGATATTCCTTTGAAGCAAACTAAAGAAGGAAGACTTGCTTTAAGTAACCAGGGTATTAGCCAATTTATCAAGACAAAGTTGTCTAGTGAAGACTTATCTAATATTAAAGTTACGTTGAAGAATACACGACGTCAGCGAAAGATCCATATTGTTGCAGATTCAGTTTACCAACAGTCTACAGTTGGACAATTACCTCGTATTACGAGTGAATTAACTGAGAATCTCAATGATCTATTAGCTGGATCTAGTCATATTCCTATCAAAGTAGATATTAAGGTAAGTAAAAAATCAAATTCAAAACGTAAAGTTACACGGGTAGTTTAAGAGGGAGTGTGCATAAATGAAAGATAAAATGTCAATTAATATTGGAGTTGGTAGTGCTCTAGGATTTATCATATCCTCGTTACTTGTAACTGTAGGATTTTGGAAGACGATTATCATTATGATTGTGACACTGTTAGCAGGATGGATTGGTTATCTATTTAAAGAATATGATATTGATCTGTCATTTATTTCAAAAATTTTCACGCGGAAAAATTGATTATTTTAAAAATCGAAAGGAGTCTTAATTATGACTACAGAAAAAACAAATACGCAGGGAACAAAGACTGAACCAAAGGGGACATTGACATTTGATGACAAGGTTATTCAAAAAATAGTCGGTTATGCAATTGAAAATGTATCTGGTCTCTTGGGTGTGGATGGTGGATTTGTCGCAAATATTAAAAATAAACTTGTAAATAGTGATAATCCAACAGATGGCATCGGCGTTGAGGTTGGCAAGGAACAAGTTGCGGTTGATTTAAATATTATTATGGCATATGGGCACAATGCACATGATATTTATAAACAGTTAACGGAAGTTATTAATAAACAAGTAAAGGAAACAACAGATTTAGCTTTAATTGAGTTGAATGTTGAAGTAGTAGACATTCAAACACCAAAAGAATTTGATGATTCACAAACAAGTTTACAAGATCGTGTATCTGATGCAGGTAGTACTATTAAAGAAAAAACAACAGATGGGGTAGATGCCGTTAAAAAAACGACCTCTCAGGTAGTAAATAAAGATGATGACCGGGTTAAATAGCGTTGAACAAATAATAAGATTTAAATCTAGTTAAGAGAAATCCGATAGGGTTTCTCTTTTTTTGTTTCACGTGAAACATCAATAAGTAAATGAGAACACAAAAAAAGCACCTAGCCGCAGCTAGATGCTTCAACATATCTTGCGATATGTTGGGTTTGGCACCCATGGGTGGTTAGGGGCTCGAACCCTAGACCCACGGATTAAGAGTCCGTTGCTCTACCAACTGAGCTAACCACCCAAACCATTAATAATAATTCATCAACGTTAAATATATTATCATATATACTAATAAAAGACAATAACTTTTCGAAAAAGGATTTGGGTAAATTTAATCACTGTGTTTGGCAATGATGATTGAATAGGCTATAATAATGGAGGGTTAAGAAGTTGTATCTAGATTTAATTTTACAGCTTCCTATAAGGAGGATCCACATATGAAAAAAATATTAGTTGTCGACGATGAAAAACCAATTTCTGATATCGTTAAATTTAATTTAACTAAAGAAGGATACGACGTTTATACAGCTTACGATGGTGAAGAAGCCTTAGAAAAAGTTAAAGAAGTTGAACCGGATTTAATTTTATTAGATTTAATGTTACCAAAAGTGGATGGTTTAGAAGTTGCTCGTCAAGTTAGAAAAACTTACGATATGCCAATCATTATGGTTACAGCTAAAGATGGAGAAATCGATAAGGTCTTAGGTCTAGAATTAGGTGCAGATGATTATGTAACAAAACCTTTCTCTAACCGTGAACTAGTGGCCAGAGTTAAAGCTAATTTAAGAAGACAAAAAACAATTGAGAGTGTTCAAACAGAAGAACAACCACAAAATAGTGAAATACAAGTTGGACAATTAACCATTCATCCTGAAGCATATATGGTTTCAAAATATGATGAAAAAATTGAATTAACACATCGTGAATTTGAATTATTACATTATTTAGCACAACATCTAGGACAAGTTATGACTAGAGAACATTTACTACAGACGGTATGGGGTTATGATTACTTCGGTGATGTCAGAACGGTTGATGTTACAATGCGTCGTTTAAGAGAAAAAGTTGAAGATAATCCAAGCCATCCAGAGTGGTTGGTAACACGTCGTGGTGTTGGATACTATATGAAAAATCCAGATTTAGAATAGAGTAGGGGAATAACGATGAAAATGAATCAAAAAATTCGTTTTTTTAAATCTATTCAATTTAAAATAGCCCTCATTTTTGCGTTATTAATTTTAATAACGTTGGAAATTGTCGGGGCTTATTTTGTTAGGCAATTAGAACAGCAAAACTTAGATACCTTTAAGCAACAAGTCCAGTTACCTATATATGTTACTAATTCGATTACGAAGGATTTAGCAAAAACAGATACAGCTGCTGGTGATAGAGATATCAAAAAAATATTGGAAGATGTTAGTAATTCAAGTATCACAGAAATTCGAGTGATTGATAGTAAGGGCACAATTCGCGGGAGTAGTGATTTTAATAATCAAACTGTTGTGGGACAAAAAACGACAGATGCAACAATTAAGCAAGTGTTATATACACCTAAAACATTTGAAAAGAAGATTTATGATGAATCTAGCGATAAGCGCTACTATGTTTCAATTGTGCCACTAGTTAGTACAGCAGGAAATGTAACAACGACAGTTGGGGTTACATACGTTAAGGCCAATCTGGAAAGCTTATACTCAAATATTAACGATATCACGGTTATTTTCGTGACCGCGTCATTTTTTGCAGCTGTTTTAGTCCTTTTGATAACGATAGTTATTTCCCGGGCAATAACTCGTCCGATTGATGAGATGAAAAAGCAAACGATTCGAATTTCTCGCGGAGATTACTCCGGAAAAGTTCGTGTCTATTCTAATGATGAACTAGGACAATTAGCAGATGCGGTTAATAACTTATCTGTTCGTGTTGAAGAGGCACAAGAATCATCTGAAGCTGAACGTCGTCGTTTAGATAGTGTTCTATCGCACATGACAGATGGTGTAATTGCGACGGATCGTCGCGGAAATATTATCATTATGAATGAAGCGGCCTCTACCTTATTAGATCAAAATGAAAATGACTCAATAGGAGTATCAATTTTGGATATTCTTGATTTACGTAGTCAGTATACTTTACGTGATTTGTTAGAAAATCAAGATGAAATTATGATTGATTTATCTGATGTAGAACATGAACAAATTTTGAATGCTTATTTTTCATTAATACAAAGAGAATCTGGCTTTATTAGTGGTCTTGTCTGTGTACTTCATGATGTCACAGAACAACAAAAGATAGAACGTGAACGTGAAAGCTTTGTTTCTAATGTTTCTCATGAATTAAGAACGCCTTTGACGAGTATGAAGAGTTATATTGAGGCATTAAACGATGGTGCATGGAAAGATCCAGAAGTTGCACCAGGTTTCTTGAAAGTTACACAGAATGAAACAGAACGTATGATGCGTATGATTAATGACTTACTAAATTTGTCACGAATGGATTCAGGAACATCTAAGTTAGAACTTGAATTAGTTAACTTGAATGAACTGTATAGTTATGTTCTGGATAGATTCGATATGATGATTAATGCTGACGATGGGTCAGGCAAAAAGTATTCGATTAAACGTGATTTTACTAAACGTGATTTATGGGTTGAATTAGATACTGATAAAATTGTGCAAGTCATTGATAATATTATGAATAATGCCATTAAATATTCACCTGATGGTGGAGAAATAACTTGTCGTTTATTGGAGACACATAAGCACGTTATTTTGAGTATCTCTGATGAGGGCCTTGGTGTACCTAAAAAAGATTTAGCGCATATTTTTGATCGCTTTTTCCGTGTGGATAAAGCTAGATCGAGAGCTCAAGGTGGAACTGGATTAGGCCTAGCTATCTCAAAAGAGGTTGTCGAAATGCATAAAGGTAAAATTTGGTTAGATAGCTCGGAAGGCAAGGGTTCAACATTCTATATTTCATTGCCTTATGAATCATATGAGGAGGACCTGTGGGATGAAATTGAATAGATTTATTTTACCAACACTATTATTTTTATTAATTATGACAAGTATCGGTTTATCATGGGTCATTTGGACAAATCCGACATGGAATGGTAAAAGTGAATCGACGAAAGCTACAAATTCAACGCAGACAGAGTTAACAAAGAGTACTAAATTGAGCGAAGTATATGCACCAACGTCTGTTATTTATAATGATAATCAGCAACAAAATGTTTTATATAGTGAAAAAATTAATATCATTTCAAATATTCAAAAAAAGATACGTACTTGGAAAGAAACGTCTATATCAGAAGTTCCGATTAAAAATAAAAATGATTATTTAACGTTTTTAAATGCAAAAAATCAATTGGTTCTTAGTTACTCAGATGAAATTACGGTTGGGTTATTTAATCAAGTATTTAATCAGCAAAATCAAAATTATAAAACACGACTTATTAACCGTGTTCTTATTCCGCGTGATAATAAGAAAAGTATTTATCTGTTGAGTGACAAGGATAAAAAAATTTATGAGATTTCGTTAAATGATGCCTATAATAAAGGTAAAACAATTGATGATGTTGTACAAAATGAAACGTTATCGAAATTATCAGTTACATTTAAACTGCATAATAATGATATTTTTATGTATTATAATCAAGATTTTAATATAGCTCGTTTTAGGTATTTAGTGGATAAGCAAACGGCTAGTAAGTATGTTGCTAATCTATTAGGACAAAAAGATGGTTCATCGGTCAACGTTAAAGAAAGTAAAAAGACAATAACTTACTATGATGGTTCTGATCGACAATTAACGGTTCAAAATACGACAAATTTGGTTTCATATGAAGATGATGAAAATTCAGATGCGAAACAAAAAACGAGTCGTGGTAATGCTTTAACTGAAAGTTATACGAGTATTAAAAATACAGGTATCGGATTAGATAATATTCACTTCTACCAATTTAATGGTAAGTCTATGACAACAACATTCAGAAGTTATATTGAAGGATTTCCGATTTTTAATCAAACCAAACACGGTGTGATTGAAGTTGAGCGACTAGATAATGGTGGAAATAAAATTGATTTTTCATTATTGACGTTACAAATTGCTGTTCCATCTGGAAAAGCAGATGTTACGTTACCAAGTACAGAAGAAGTGTTAAGTAGCTTGGTTACGGCAGGGTATAAAGATGCGGATATTTCAGATATTCAATTAGGTTATCGTTGGGTATCAAGTTCTGATTCAGATTTGGTAGTCAACCTAGAACCCACTTGGTATATCCGATATCAAGATAAATGGAAAAGTTATACTGAATTACTACAAACAGATTAGGGAGGTGAATTAATTGGATTTTAGACGAATTCAAATTATTTTTATTATTGTTTTTCTTGGTTTAAATATCTTTTTATTCACCTCATTACGACAAAATCAACAAATTGAAATTTCGAGTCGATCATCACCTGGGACAACAAAAACCGGTACAACGCTTAAAGAGATGCGAGAAGATGACATTAAATACGGCAGTATCTCAAATAAAAAAGAGACTGGTGTATATATGTCTAATAAAGCATCTGATGTATTAAAGAATGATGCTAAACAGCTGCAATCCCAAGTTACAACATATAAAGACAATAAATTATCTAGTATTTTTGGGACACCAATTAATATCACAGATAGTGAAAGTCCAAATAAAACAATTGATAAGACAATTATGAGTGATAATACTTTAATTCTACATGGAGATAATTATCGCTATAACAGTAGTCTTTCAACAGAGACAAGTGTCGTGTATTCGCAGGTTGTTTACGATAAAATGGTTTACTCAAATGTTGGACTAATTAAATTTACAATTCAAAATAATAAAATTAGTGGCTATTCACAAACGTATATGGCAAATACAGAAAAATTACGTGAAAATGAGTCAATTATTAGTCAACAACAAGCAATACTGATATTGTATCAATATAATCAATTTGCAAGTAAAAGTAAGGTTAAATGGTCTAAGTTAGGATATGCTGAGTTGCTCAGTTTGGATAAAAAATATAGCGTCTATATTCCAGTTTGGATAGTAGCTGTTAAGAATCCAAGTAATGGTGTGACACAATACAAGCAAGTTAATTCATTTTCAGGAGCGATTATGAAGGATAGCACTGATATTTTAAATTAAATGAAGATTAAAAGGATAGAGGCGCAGGCAAGTAATGGATGAAGGAACAGACGATATGAAGATTAGTGTTCTTGCAAGCGGTAGTGCGGGAAATGTCACGTATATTGAAACGCCTAAGCACAAGGTCCTTGTAGATGCTGGTTTAAGTGGTAAAAAAATTGCGAGCCTAATGACAGATATTGGTCGAGATATTAACGATGTCGACACGTTATTTGTAACACATGAACATACGGATCATGCAAAGGCTGCTGGTATTTTAGCCCGTAAGTATGACATGAACGTTTATGCAAATGAATTAACATGGGAAGCCATGGCTCATACGATTGGTAAAATTCCCGTTGAGAAGAAGCAAATTTTTGAGATGGGGAAAGTAATTACATTCGACGACTTAGATGTTGAGAGTTTTGGTGTCTCTCATGATGCAGCGGCACCGCAATTCTACCAATTTCATCATAACAATAAGTCATTTGTTATTTTAACGGATACAGGTTATGTCTCAGAGAACGTTCAAGGGACAATTTCCGATGCAGATGCTTACTTGTTTGAGTGTAACCATGATATTGAAATGTTACGGATGGGCGGCTATCCATGGTCATTAAAACAGCGCATTTTAGGTGATAAAGGTCATTTATCAAATGAGGATGGTGCTGATGCACTTATGAATGTTATGGGTAATCGGACAAAACGAATTTTTTTAGGCCATCTTAGTAAGGATAATAATATGAAAGAATTAGCCCATCTAACGGTTGAATCAACGATGAAAGAACATGATTTAGCAGTTGGTGGTGATTTTAACATTTTCGATACAGATCCGGAAAATGCTACAAAGCTGGTTGTTTTATAAGAACAATTTTTTCAAAATTTATTCATAAATAGTTCACAATTAACCGTTATTCTTAAAAGAGTAAAAGATTACGTTTAAGGGGGCAGCGACAAATGTGTCGCGTATATAAAAATGTCAAATGAAAATAGAACAGGCTTAGGTAAAACAGTTGTTACAGCGCTTATTGCAGGATTAGTTGGTGGCGGAATTGCATTTGGTGGATATACATTTTACCAAAATAATGATAGTGATAATGGCGCAGTTACAACATCCTCAAATAAATCAGGTACAACTAAAGTAACAAATGTAAGTGTTAAATCAAGTAATGAATCATCAAAAGCATTTGCTAAAGTTAAAAATGCGGTTGTTTCAGTTATTTCATATACAAAGTCAAGTGGTTCAAGTAACAGCTTAACGGATATGTTTGGTGCAGCAGGCGATTCCTCTGCGACAACAGAAACAGCATCAAGTGAAGGTTCTGGTGTCATTTATAAAAAATCAGATGGTAGTGCTTATGTCGTAACTAATAATCATGTTATCTCTGGTGCAAGTAAAGTTGAAGTTTTATTGAGTAATGGTAAAAAATTAAGTGCCAAAATTGTTGGTAAAGATTCAATTACTGATTTAGCTGTTTTAAAAATATCAGCTAAAGATGTGACTCAAATCGCCACATTTGGTGATTCTGATAGTATCACTGTTGGTGAAACAGCATTGGCTATCGGTTCTCCACTTGGATCTGATTATGCGACATCATTAACGCAAGGAATCATATCAGCTAAGAAACGTACGATTGATGTTACCAATGATTCGGGTGTTAAAACGGGCCAAGCAACAGTTATTCAAACTGACGCTGCCATTAATCCTGGAAACTCAGGTGGGGCTTTAATTAATACTTCTGGCCAAGTTATCGGTATTAATTCGATGAAACTAGCAAGTACAGCAACAGGCTCTACTAGTTCTAGTTCATCATCAACTTCTGTCGAAGGAATGGGATTTGCTATTCCAAGTAATGAGGTTGTATCAATCATTAATCAATTAGTTGATAATGGAAAAGTTAAACGTCCTGCAATTGGTATTTCATTAATCGATTTAGATTACGTCTCAGCAAGTGATCAAAAGAGTGTCTTAAAATTACCAAAAAGTGTTTCTTCAGGGATTGTTGCTGTTAAAATAAATAGTGATTCACCTGCTAAAAATGCTGGTATAGGTAAATATGATGTTATCGTTAAGCTAGGTGATAAGAAAGTTACTGATATCTCAAGCTTACGAGAAGTTTTATATGAACATAAAATTGGTGATACAGTGGCTGTTGAATTCTATCATGATGGTAAGTTGAAACAGGCTAATATCAAATTAACCTTAGAAGCAACAGATGCAAATACAGGAACAAGCTCAACAAGTAAATCAGCATCATCAGCTCAATAAACAAATATGAAATAATCGTAAATAACTTAATTTACGATTATTTTTTTATTTTAAATAGATATTGTGTATAACTAAGTGGATAGATATTAAGGTGGGTGTGAGTAACAGAGGGAAAGGGCAGTATGAAGGGACTTTCTAAACAAAATAGTTATGCACAATTAATTGAATGGCCTGTGACTAACTTTTATTTATTTGATATTTTAAAATAAAAAAAGACTGTTATACCAATGTGTAAAGCGTATAATTAAGGAATGATAAATAACGCAAAATCTGTGCATAACTAATATGGTGTTGACAAATGGGCAACAAATAAATGTAGTGACGAACACATATTCCCCGCAATATGTTGTGGTCCAAATTGTGGATATGTGCGTAACTTTGTGTATAACTTGTGAAAAAGGTGGAAATTATGAACATTAAGATTATTGGTGTAGGTAAATTAAAAGAAAAATATCTCAAACAAGGAATTGAAGAGTATGCAAAACGGTTAAGTAAGTTTTGTAAATTTGAAATTATTGAAGTAAATGATGAAAAGGCACCGGAAAAATTAAGTTCAGCAGAAATGATTGATGTTAAAGGTAAAGAGGGCGAACGTATCCTTAGTAAGATTAAAGAAAAAGAGTATGTTTATGCTTTAGCCATTTTAGGTAAGGAACGTACGTCGGAAGATTTTGCTAAAGAGATTGCTGATCTTGGAACTTATGGGCATTCAGACATAACCTTCGTTATTGGGGGGTCATTAGGACTAAGCGAGGACGTTTTAAGACGCGCCGACACACAAATCTCGTTTGGTAAATTTACCTTACCGCATCAATTAATGCGGATGATTTTGACTGAACAAGTTTACCGTGGATTTATGATTAATGCAGGGAGCCCCTATCATAAATAAGGACCTTTCAATACTTTAAGTAACGTAATTTTAGGATATCAGTAGATTTTCATATTTTCCCTTGACCTAGAGCTTGCTTAAAGGTGGATGATAAAAATAAGTAATTTTAAATTTAGTCGTATAAGAGGGAGAATTTATGAATAAAAAGAATTTAATCATCGTGACTATTGCATTGCTGTTATCTAACGCAATGGCAGGTCTTGATGGAACGATTATTAATACTGCATTACCATCAATCGTCAGTGATTTGCATGGTATCCAATATATGGGATGGATTGTTGCAGTTTTCTTGTTGGGGATGGCAGTTGCCACACCTCTTTGGAGTAAATTAGGCGAACGAATTGGTAACCGTGGTGCATATCAGTTAGCAACTTTTTTATTTGCAATCGGTGCGGTTTTTCAAGCAACATCAAGTAATATTGTCTTTTTCTTAGTTGCTAGAGTAGTTATGGGTATTGGTGCAGGTGGGATGAATACAATTCCGTTTATTATTTATGCTGATATTTATAAAAATATTAAGAAACGCTCACAAGTTATTGGTTATGCAACAGCTAGTTACAGTATTGCATCAATTATTGGACCTTTAGTTGGTGGCTGGATCGTTGATACGTTTAGTTGGCATTGGGTCTTCTATATCAATGTACCAATAGCATTAATATCAATTATTTCAATCCAATTTTTCTTCAAAGAAGAAGTTAAAAAACGTCAAAAGGGGAATATCGATTACTTGGGTGCTGGAATGATGATTGTCAGCTTAGTGACCTTATTAACAGGTATTCAAATGATTGGTGTTGGGTCAATTAATTTAGTCGTTGGGTTAATTATTGCTGGAATTATCTTACTCGGTATTTTGTATAGAGTTGAGGATAGGGCCGTTGATCCGATTATTCCCAATCGATTATTTAAAAATAAGAAACTGATTGTTGATTTTATCATATTTGCCTTTTTATGGGGAGCATTTATCTCATTTAACATCTATATTCCAATGTGGGCACAAGGAATACTTGGAATGAGTGCATTGATTGGTGGGGCAACACAAATTCCTGGTGCAATGACTAATTTATTTGGTTCGTTGTCCGGTCCATCAATGATTCCTCGATTGGGGAAATACCGGATTATTACAATCGGAACCATTAGCTTTATTATTTCGTTTGCTGGGATGTTAGTTGTAGGTGTGACAGTCCCATTCTGGTATTTATTACTAATGGGTGCTTTTGAAGGGTTCGGTTTAGGAATGTGTTTTAATGTCCTACAACTGAGTGTTCAAGAGGATGCGGAGGGTCGAGATGTCCCAATCGCAACTTCATTTGCCTACTTATTACGTATTTTAAGCCAAACATTTATGTCATCAATTTATGGGGTTATCCTTAACAGTGCGTTGTTAAAAGGAGTTAATCAGTCTCATGGTAAAATTACGATGGAGATGTTAAACAAGCTAAGTGATTCGAAGCGTGTTTCAAGTCTTCCTGAAAAATTATTACCAGCAATGCGACAGATTATGTATGAAGGGTTGCATAATATTATGGTAATCGCGACAATATTATTGATTATCGTTTTACTATTTAATTTATGGATTCAGGCTCAATCTAGAAAACAACTAAGTTAAAAAATAGAATCTCTGAGAGAATGTACTATGTACTAAGTCGTATCGAGTTGACTGATGAAATTATATAAAATTTAATGGGGTATATTGATTTATCTGCTTGTAAAGTTATTAATAGATTCCCAGTGTAAATTCCTTGATTAATGTCAATTTATCAAATGCACTGTACTTAACTCTAGGCAAAAAAATCCCGCCATGATTGTCGAATGAAATTATATATTTCATCTGATAATCATGGCGGGATTTTTACAAAAAGGCAGATACCTTTTTAATCGTATTTTTTATAGATAATAGGTTAGGTCACTTGCTGGAGTCGGATAAGCTAAGATAAGTTTAGTAACATCTGTTTTTGATGTTTTGTTAGCAATTAATGGTGTTAGATAATTGATAAGTTCTTCCGCAATTGTGGTGTATGCGACAGCACCAACAAGTAAGTTGGATGATTTATCAAAGATAGTTGTCACAGATGCTTCAGATTCTTTAATTCGATTAAAGGAATACCAGTTAGTTGTCTCTTGTACTCTAATGTCATAATGTTCAGGTTCATTTTTAGCTTGTTCAATCGTAATGCCAACTTGAGATAGTTGTGGGCTGGCATAGACAGTCATTGGAATTGGTGGGTAAGCAATTGGACTATTCGATTTTTTAAGTAGTTGGTCTGCAACGTAATGACCTTCAAATGTTGAAACAGGTGTTAACTTAGGTTGTTTGCGTGAAACAATATCTCCAATGGCATAAATTCGATCATTTTTCGTTTTTAAGTGAGAATCCACAATAATACCATGTGAATCTGATTCAGCACCTGTAGCAGGTAGGTTTAATGTATTAACGTTAGGTTGACGGCCCATAGCTGAAATTGCCAAATCAACAGTTAAAGATAATCCCTTATCGTCTAACATCTGGAAGCCTAAAGGACCTTCTGTTATTTCTGTAATATTAGTGTCAAAGTGAAAATGGACACCATTAGTTTTCAAATTCTCAATGAGACGGGTTGTATATTCAATTGGAAATCCACGTAATATTTGACTATTATGTTGAATAATATGAACTTCTGAGCCAGCAATAGCAGCTATATTAGCAAGCTCAATTGAAACATAGCCAGCGCCAATAAAAGCTATTTTATCTGGTAATTCTTCAAGTGATAAAAAATCGGTACTTGTTTTTAGTAAATGACTGCCTGGAATATCAGGGACTACAGGTGACTGACCGGTCGCAATTACAAAATTATCGGCAGTGTAAGTTTCAGTATTAACGTTAATTTCTGACTTTGAAATAAACTTAGCAGATCCGTGAACAGTTTTAATATTTGCTGCAGATAAACCTGCTAGGGTATTGGCTGGAACTTTATCCGTATAAGCTGATTTAAAAGCCATTAATTTAGGCCAATCAATGATAGAACTGCCAGTTAGTCCGAAGCCTTGCATTGCTTCTTGGCGTTGTTTAGTTTCAACAGCAGAATAAAGCATTTTTTTTGGGTCACAACCTCGATTAGGACAAGTACCACCCCAAAGATCATTTTCAATAATGAGAACAGATTGCTTTTTACTTAAATCAAAAGCAGTAGAAAGACCACCAGGTCCAGCACCAATAATAATTGTATCGTAGTGTGATTGTTTCATAATTAATATCCCCCATAATAAATATTTAATAATTATACTGATACTAGCATAAAATTGAAAATTAATTAAAAATAATCGCTTAAAAATGTTTCATGTGAAACATTTTTAAAAAGAAAGCATAGCTTTTAAATTTTTAAAATAGTGACAGACAAAGTAATCCAGTATTAGAATATTTTATTTGATTATTAAAATCACAGAGGTTATAGTTTAAAAAGGGCGTTAAGTCAATGTATGTAAAGGATTTTAGCTATTTATTTAACTACAATTATTTGGGGGTCATTATATGACAGCAACAGTACTAAACGATATTACGAAGGTACTCATTTACACGATTGTATCGTATCCAATCGTTGGAGGCCTAGCCTTTATTGTATCGAGCCTTTATTATAGAATATTTATGGAGAAGAAGGAGCTCCCTAAATATTTAGAGAAGGGAGAACCATTCATTTCTATTTTTGTACCTGCTCATAATGAGGAACAATCAATAGAAGCAACAATTCGACATCTAGAGACTAAGTTAAATTATCCTCTAGATAAATATGAAGTTATTGTAATTAATGATGGTTCCACAGATAAAACCGGTGAGATTTTGGAGACGCTACAAGAGGAGTTCAAATCACGTTTAAGAACGATCACAATTATTAATAATCGTGGAAAAGCAGCTGGATTCAATATTGCATTGGCATTTGCTAAAGGCGAATTTATTTTATCCAATGATGCGGATTCAAAACCAGAAGTTGATGCCTTATGGAAATATATGTCATATTTTGAAAGAAAAGGTGGCAAGAATTTAGGCGCTGTCACTGGGAATATGTTACCAATTAATAAAACAACAATTGTAGCAGAAGCACAACAGAATGAATTAAATTCAATCATTGGCTTAATTAAGAGATCGCAATTATCTTATGGCGGTTTATTTGCTTTCTCAGGTGCAAATACAATGTATCGAAAAGCAGCCGTTTTAGATGTTGGTGGTTGGGAAGCTGAACAGCCAACAGAAGATATCGCAATTGCCTGGGACATGCAGGCATTAGGTTGGGTGGCTTATTTTGCGCCGCATATTCGCTTCTTTATGGATGTACCTGAAAAGCTAGGTGAACTAATTAAACAAAGACATAGATGGTCATCTGGTGGCGTTTATGTACTTCTAACGAAGACGTTACGCGTTCTACGTCATCCGATTAAACAATTTTCAAGTGTACCTATTATTATTGATTATGGATTAAGTGTTATTTGGTCAGTCTTTTATTGGTTAAGTATGATTGCATTTTTAGCAATTCAAATTATCTGTATTGTAAATGGTGATTGGTTACAGTTGAGCAATAACTTAGCGCTCGCCTGCATATTTATTTCAATAGAGGTCATTATTGGTTTGATTCAGTTAATCATGGCGTCATTTTTCAATGATAGTGGTAAATCTTTAAAATACGTTATTTTTGCGCCGTGGTATATCCTCATTTACTGGATGGTAAATACGTATACAATGGTAGCTGAGTTAATTCCGACAGTGCGTAAAATTATTACGGGTGAAGATGGTGGCGTATGGCATTCACCTGAACGTTCGGATAGTATTACAACAGATTTAGGAGGCGACGATGATGACAAAAAATAAGCCTGACTATATTGTGAACGAAGTAGATGAAGACGCATTGACGATTGATTGGTTTTTTGGTCAAAAAAATGTAAGTCTCAAACTAAGACAATTAGTATTAATAACAATTGGCTGGATTGCGTGCTTAGTACCAATCAGTATCACGGTTATCTTGATTTTATTTAAAGATAAGGCAATCCCAATTGATCAAACACTATTTACTGAGCTTTTTGATACGATTATAAATACATTCCTACAATACTATTTGTTTTTTATTGCGTTCTTTTTAATTTTGCATATTTATAATTTAATTCTTTCGAATAATCGTCTAAAAAATGATATAGAAAGTTATGATTCAAAATTATTAAAGAAACACACTGACTTAGCTGAAGAAATGTACTATTTAAAATATGGGCCACGAGATCATAGAGAGGGTCAAAATAAAATTATCATACAAGATTATGCCGATATTGGGACATTTGAATTAAGGCAACAATTTGATTACTTTGGAGATGAGGATGAAGATGATTTCTAAAGAGGATAAAAGATTATTAGATGAGATGGTTGTACGAGAAAGAAATATGAAGAAAAGACGTGACATTTCGGGCTTGATGTTACATAAATTAAGATTATTTAAGCGAAGATTAGTTACGTTTTTAACGGTTTTATCAACCGGAATCCTATTAGGACTTTATATGACATTTGAGCCATTCAAAATGTTGTCAGTTGTCAGTATTATAGAAGTTAATGTACTGGTAGCGGCAATTCTATTTCTATTTACGTCATACTTTTGGCAAATAATGCTCAAACACTGGCCATTAAAACATTTAATTAGTTGGTATAAAACTAAACTAAGAGTAACGTACGCGGGCCCACTGCTTGCTTCAAAAAGATGGTTACAGTTTTATTATAAAGATCGGGATATTTCACCGTATATCCCACAAATATTGTATTACCTACAAAATGAGTCTAAGTTAAAAACAGTTGATGAGGTATTAGCATTTATTGATGAAGGGGCACCTTCAGAAGTGGAAGAACATAATGTGTTAGATAAATTTAGACGATTTATTGGTGAAACAAATCAAATGGTCCTGAGTACTGCTACTGCAGATGGGATGCCATCGAGTCGTCAGATGCGATTTATTGTTTCACCTGATAAATCAAATGTTTGGTATTTTGGTTCAGCTCCGGAAACGCCTAAAATTGCTGAATTGGATTTAGGTAAAGCAGCTATTAATACAATTCCAACGAGTACAGGGATGACTATTGCTAGTAATAGGTTAAGTGTTAAGAGGTCAAAATATAAATTAGAAGATCTAGCAGAGTTGTATCGGGCACAGGTGCCAGGATTTATGGATGGATTACTGGAAGAAGATATAGAAAATGAGATTATTTATGAAATAGTGATCAAAAGTGCTCGATTAGATACTTGGACACAGCACGATCAAGTGAAATTTTAAAGGTATTATTAGCAATATTCATTGCTGATAATACCTTTTTTTAATAAATCAATTAAAAAAATAAACTTTTTACTTGATTTTCAACGTATTTATCTCTATATTTTGACACATAAATTACAGACGAATTATTAATAGATTAACTGTCACTAAGGGAATAAGAAGGTAATGGTGTATTTGATTTATTTTACATTTATTACGGAATATGATATTTATTACATTATTTCAAGATAATGATATTTGACTGAAATGCTTATGTAAAAACTAACTGATAGTATGAACCTCGTAAGATAAATAAGAAAAAAATAAATAAAAACGTTTAACTTAAAAGGAGAACTAAATATAATGAAATTAAATAAAAAGATGACAAAATTTTCAGTAGCAATGGTAGCAACAGTAGCAGCAGGTCTTGGACTTGCAGTTAAAGCAGCAGATGCTGATGTATATACTGTAAAATCAGGTGATACACTAAATAACATCTCAGCAACTTACGCTAACAAAACATCTAATGATGTCAGTGTTAACGCAATTGTTAAAGAAAATAAAATTAGTAACGCTAATTTAATTTATGTTGGTGAACAATTAACAATCAATACTGATACAGCTGCTAAAACAGCAAATACAGCATCAACAACAAATACAACAACTACTAAGGCAGCAACACCAGCTGCAACTCCTGCTAAAGCAGCAACAACAGTTGCACCAAAGAGTACAGTGTCAACAGCAACTGCAAGCACTACTGATTCATCAAGTGCTAAAGCATGGATTGCTAACAAAGAATCTGGTGGTTCATACTCAGCAAGAAATGGCCAATATATTGGTAAATACCAATTAAGTTCATCATATTTAAATGGTGATTACTCAGCTGCAAACCAAGAAAAAGTAGCTAACAATTACGTAACAAGTCGTTATGGTTCATGGAGTGCTGCAAAATCATTCTGGTTATCAAACGGTTGGTACTAAAATTTAAATTATAAAAATAAGAAGCTTTGGATAGGGATATAATTCCTTATTCAAAGCTTTTTTGTTACTTTAAATCTTATGTTAAAATGATAATGTCCAGTAACTAAATTACATGAATGAAAGTTGAGAATTGAATTGAAAAATTACGAATTTTTACTATTTGATATTGATGATACGTTACTTGATTTTGGGTTAACTGAAAAAGCTGCACTAGAAAAGCTTTTTTTAACGCAAAAAATAACATTAGATGATAAAATAAAACAAAATTATTTGAAATTTAATCAGCAGTTATGGCGCCAATATGAGCGTGGTAATTTAAAGCGGGATCAATTATTAGAAAATCGGTTTGCGATATTTTTCAAAAAACAGTTTAATAGAGTAGTTGATGGTAAAGAGTTGGCTAAACAGTATCAAGATAATCTGTCTGCCGGACATGAAAAAATGATGGGCGCAGATGAATTATTGGCATCAATAGATACAGCTAACTATCAATTGTCGATTATTACCAATGGCGTTGCAAACATGCAGTATAAACGATTAGCAGAATCAAAGTTAGATAAGTACTTTCCGCAAATATTTGTTTCGGAAATGACGGGTTATCAAAAACCAACGGTTGGCTTTTTTAACTATGCTTTTGACCATATTGCTGGATTTAATCCCGATAAGGCACTTATTATTGGTGATTCTTTAACATCAGATATTCAAGGTGGGAACAATGTTCACGTTGATACTGTCTGGTACAATCCGAAAAACATTAAAAATAAGACATCAATAAAAGCGACCTACGAAATTGATGATCTGTTAGCCATAAATAATATAATATAAGAATAATTATAAATCTTGGATTAGAGGAATGGTGAATAATGAAAGATGCTAAAATGATGAAAAATGTTAAAAAGATTATTACGTATGCTATTTTTGTGATTGCTACCTATTTTTTATTTTCACAAGTTTTATCAGTGTCAGAAATAGCAACGGATCGTTCCTTTATGGAGATTGCAAAAGCAGAACCAGTCGTATTTATTATTATCTTTTTTATAATTTATAGTTTATTTATGATAATTAGTATTGCTTTTTTCTATTTTTCTCATATTTTATTAAAAATTAAGGGAAAATATGATATTAGTTTACTTATTTTAAATTTTTTCACAGTTTTTTTAACAATATCAACGCTTGTTATTAAATCAGTTGGAGGGGCATTACCAACAGTAGTTATCAAAACTAGTTTATTTTTTATTTTAATATCGATGTCCTTATCAACGACTGCAAAATTATTAGCCTTACGAGAAGAACGACTAAAAAAAAGAAAAAAATAGGTTAAATATAGCAGTATTTTAAAGGAGGTACATATGAAAATTAAAGAGCGGTTGGATACGTTAAGTGATGCGATTATAGCCATTATTATAACCATTATGGTATTAGAGATGCCAATTGAGATAAAAAATGGGGAGATTAACTTTGTTGGTTTGTTTCAAGCCATTGGAATCTTTATTGTTAGTTTCTGTTTTGTTGCTAATATCTGGTATCAACATGCGGTCGCATTTTCGGAAGTAAATGAAGTACCAAATAAAATAATTGTGATGGATTTAATCTTAATGATGCTTTTATCGTTAATGCCAACCTTCACACGACTAATGACAAGTGATACTGTCAGAGAAACGGTTACAATGTATGGTGTTTTATATTTGTTAATTATTTATCTATTCAGGGAAATTGTAAAAGAAATTATTCATCAAAAATATACAGAAAAATCTGATATGAAAAAAGTATATGTAACCATTTATGGCAGACATAACACAGAAACCGGATTATTAATATTAGCTTTAATTCTTATAGGCTGGTTTTTCCCTAAAATAACGTTAGTCTTTTTTATTATCATACCAATTCGTTCATTTATTACTAATAGTGCAGATAACAGTGAATTTACTAATATTAGTCAAATGGAACCTAAAGGTACTGAGGCATTCTTAGAGATGACACCTGAAGATAGAGAAAAATTAAAACCAATTATTACGACACTTAGAAAAGAAATAAAACAACAAGATCCTGATGCGTGGGAGAATTTTACAGAGGATGCTGAAGAGGCACTCGACGTTAGTGAAGGAACGATACTTAGATGGTTTCGTCAATATCGTCAAGCATTTGAGGATTCACAAAATACGCGAAGAAAAAATATAAAGTATGGTAGAGACCAATTAAGTAGAGAAGATGATTAATAGTAAACTGTCCGTCCAATTTTGGAAAGGGCAGTTTTTAATTACAAAAAACCCCTATACTAGACTGATATTTCAGTATCTAATATAGGGGGATTGTTATTATTATTGTGCCATAAAATCTTTTAACCAATTTTTACCTTCAACGAAACGCGTAACAAGCATTGCAGTAGCAGTATTTCCTGTTGAATTTAATAAAGTTGCGGGAATATCAATGATGGTTGTAATAATTAGAATTAATGGAAGAGCAGCCATTGGGAAACCGAAGATTGAACAAATTAAGGTTTCGGCAACCATACCACCACCTGGAATAGCGCCCATCACGACACCAACCAAGAATGAAACACAGATAATCATAATCATATTATTTAAACTCGTGATATCTTTACCAAAAACGGCAAATAAAAATGTTGTTTTTAAGATGCCACCAATAACAGAGCCATCCTTGTGCGTATTTGCACCTAATGGGATGATCGTATTTGCGATATCTTCGCTCACGCCCATTTTTTTAGAATACTCTAGGTTAACAGGGATACATGCAGCTGAAGAACTTGTTGCAATTGCTGTAACAGCAGGAGCTGAGACATTTTTCCAAAAAATCATAAAACCGGCTTTGCCACCTGCGATAAATGCATAGAAACTCATCATCACAAAGAAGTAGAAAGCTGTAATACCTAAGTAAAGAATGAAACTGCGCAAATATCCGGCAGCAATCTGAGGTCCTAAATTACCGATAATATTGGCAAAGAAACAACCTAAACCAATTGGCGCGTAGATCATCACATATTTAACCATCCGCATAACTACTACGTTTCCAGCTGATAAAAATTTTGTAAATACACTAGATTCTTTACCGGTTGCTGAAGCAGCTGTACCCATTAAAATCGAAAAGATAATTAGTTGTAACATATTATCTTTTGATAATAAATGATAAAAGTCATTAACGGTGAATGTATTAACTAATGTTTCTAAACCAGATGATTTTGTTGATGTATCTTTAACAGTACCCATCAAACCTTTAATCGTATCAACGTTGACGCCGTGAATAGGGTTAAAGAGACGAACACCGATATACCCAATAACACCAGCAATGAAAGCCGTTGTTAGGAAGACAATTAATGTTGTAATCATGATTTTACCAAGTCGTTTCATTTCAGACATTTCTGCGATGGCAGATGAAATACTGAAAAAAACAAGTGGAACTAAAATCATGTACATTAGATTTAGAAAAAGATCTCCTAAAGGTTTAAGGACAGCAGCTTGTTCTTTAAAGATTAAGCCGACAATCCCACCTATGATTAGACCCGAGAGTAATAATAAAGATGTTTTGTAGCGATTAAAAAAAGTAGTCATAAAAAATCCCCTTAAATAATTAGTCTAAAGTCATAAACACTAGTATATCAATTGTTTTGTTTAAAAGCTAAGTTAAAAAAAGGAAACGAATAATATGCAAAAACAAATGAGTTTAATCAATATTAAAAAATGAGATAGTATTAGTTAATAATGAGTATTTAACCGATTATACTAATTTGAAAGATAGCTTATTGACGGGTTAAATACATTAGTTTACAATTGTAATCATAAGACCAATGAAAGAAGGGCAATACTAATGAATAATAAAAAAATAATTGAAATTAGCGACGCTGAGTGGGAAGTTATGCGTGTTATCTGGACATTAGGTCAGAGTACTAGTAATGAAATATTTAAGAATTTAAAAGAAAAAAAGAATTGGCAAATGCCAACAATAAAAACATTATTGGGTCGATTAGTAAAAAAGGGTGCATTATCTGCTGATAAAGAGGGCCGAGCATTCATATACAAACCCCTAATAGAAGAACAAACGACGATGGATCATGTTAGTCAGTTATTATTTGAACATATGTGCCAAATGAAAATTGGCTCAACAATTGCCGATTTATTAAGTGAAGTTGAGTTAAGCCAATCAGATATTGTGAAACTACAAAGTGTGATTGATGAAAAAAGTAAAAATGCACCAGAAATGGTTGAATGTAACTGCTTAGCTGAAAAAATGATGTAAATGTTTCATGTGAAACATTATAAAATTTAATCTGATCCTTTATCTTAATTGTCTAATGAGATTAAAAAAGATGAGAATAGGAGTGTTTGATTTTGAATATTAAAAAAGTAAGTGAGAAGTTTGATTTACCGACTGCGACGTTACGATATTATGAGGAAGTAGGACTTATTCCCACTGTATCACGGAATACAAGCGGGTATCGGGACTATGATGAAATCGATTTAGAATGGGTTAATTTTGCAAAACATATGCGTCAAACGGGGATTTCAATCAACATTTTAAAAGAATATGCTGACCTAACGCAACAAGGTGAGGCCACTGAAGAGCAACGTAAACAGATTTTGATTAAACAGCAACGATTATTAGGTGAACAAATCGCGGCGATGCAAGATACTTATAATTTTTTAGATAATAAAATTGAAACGTACGAAAATCATGTAAAACAGATGTTAAAAATGACCGATAAATAAAAAGCTTGCCTTCAAGTCGACTTGAAGGTTTATTATAAACCTATATTAGATATAGGAGGAACATTTTATAATGATTAAGCAAATTAACTTACGAAAAAAATTCAATTTAAATGAACAAATAACCCTACAAAATAAACTTGTGATGGCACCTATGACAACATGGGCAAGTAACGATGATCAAACAGTTTCTGAAGCAGAAATTAGTTATTACGAACAACGTGCAAAACAGGTCGGAATGGTTATCACAGGTTCGAGCCATGTACAAGAAAATGGTGTTGGATTTGATCATGAAATTGGTGTTTATGAAGATCGATTTATACCAGGTTTGACGAAGTTAGCCACAGCTATTAAGGCCGGTGGGGCAAAGGCCATCTTACAATTAAATCATGCTGGAAATAAGGCATTACCAGAATTAATTACAAATCATGACGTTGTTAGTGCGAGTCCAGTACCAGCACCAAAAACACCATTTGCTCCAGCACAGACACCTCGAGAATTGGCAGAAGAAGAGCTAATACAAGTTATAAAGGCTTTCGGAACAGCAACTAAACGTGCAATTCAAGCAGGTTTTGATGGTATTGAAATTCACGGTGCCCATGGATTTCTAATTCAAAATTTTCTTTCACCACACTATAATCATCGGACTGATCAGTGGGGCGGATCATTAGAAAATAGATTACGATTTGCTATGGCAGTAGTTGATGAAGTTCAACGAGTGGCTGATGAAAATACGACTAAAGAATTTATTATCGGTTACCGAATTACACTTGAAGAACGTGAAACAGATGGTCTTAAATTAGAAGATACAGAAGCTTTGATAACGAATTTAGTTGCTAAACAGGTGAGTTATTTGCACCTTTCGTTGGGTGATGCGTTAACTGATGGTCCAAAGGGTGGTGAACCCTATATTCAAAGAGTTTCTCAACTAGTTAATCAACGGGTACCAATCGTGGCAGCCGGCTCATTAAATACTTTTGATAGAGCAACGACAGCATTAAAATCGGGATTAGATTTAGTTGCTGTTGGGTCAGCATTAGTTGCAAATCCTAATTTGCTAAATCAAGAAAAATGGCAATTAACGTTATCGATGAGTGATCCTAGTATCCCTAAGTTAATGTTAAAAAAAATCCAAGCGCTGGGTAGCACATTTGGATTTACCTTAGTAGATTAGATAATTTATTAAAAACTGTAATATCTGTTGTTGATGATAGGAAAACCTATTACTGGCAACAGATTTTTTATGTTATAAAATTAAAAGTTCAGATTTGTCATTTTAATATATTTAAACAGACACTGGCTTAATTTTTAATTTCTGTTATTATTTAGGACGTTAAGACAAATAATATAGATTGGAGAATGATAACTTATGGAAATTGCAGGATTTGGCGTTGAAGAGTGGTTAAATGTCTATGAATCTAAAGCTACGTATGATATTGCACAAAGAACGGTTTCATCGATGACAATGAACGAATTATTAAATATTGGTCAAGAAAATGGTCAGGATTTTTATCGTGATTTAGATGCACAAAAGATGAATTATGGTTGGATTGAGGGGTCCCCAGCTTTTAAAGCAGAGGTTAGCAAACTTTATAAAGCGGTTTCGCCGGAACAAGTTTTACAAACTAATGGTGCAACAGGAGCAAATCAACTGGCACTATACGCGTTGATTGAACCTGGTGATCATGTGATTTCTATGTATCCTAGTTATCAGCAACTCTATGATATTCCTAAATCATTAGGAGCTGAAGTCGATTTTTGGAATATTTCTGAAAAAAATCAATGGATGCCTGATTTGGATGAATTACGAGCAATTATTCGACCAGATACTAAAATGATTTGTTTAAATAATGCGAATAACCCAACGGGAACAGTAATTGAAACTAAACTAATGACTGAAATCGTTAAAATTGCAAAAGAAGTCGGCGCATATGTATTAGTTGATGAGGTCTATTTACCTTTAGATGATACAACGGACGTAAGTTCAATTGTTGATTTATATGACAAAGGTATTGCGACGAATAGTTTATCAAAAACCTATTCAACTCCCGGTATTAGAATCGGTTGGACGGTTGCTAGTCCAGCTGTTACAGATATTTTTAGAAAATACCGTGATTATACGATGATTTGTGCAGGTGTATTTAATGACCAAATGGCTGTTCATATTTTAAAAAATAAAGAATTAGTATTGGATAGAAATCGACAAATTGTGAAACGAAATTTAAAAATTTTAAGTGATTGGGTGGAAAATGAGCCAGCAGTTAGCTTAGTAGTGCCAAAATCTGTCTCGACTTCATTTATAAAATTTGAAACAATTGAAGATGATGAACAATTTTGTCAAAAATTATTAAAAGATTATGGGGTTTTATTAGTACCTGGAAGCCGATTTGGTGTGCCAGGACATGCAAGATTAGGTTACTGTGCTAAAGAATCCGTTTTAGTAGAAGGATTAAAACGCTTGTCACAAGCATTACATGAATAAGTTTAGTGCATCAAAGAGAGATAAAAAGTAGATTTACAAGTTACTTTTTATCTCTCTTTTTGTGGAAAGTAAAATTAGATGATAAATCAAAAAGTGTGAGCTGGTTCACACTTTTAATGTAACCGATTTCACACCAGAAACTGTAGACTGTTGATATACTCCAAGCGAAACGACCGGCAGAGGAGGGTGTCATGATAAAAATACAGTAAAAGGATAACGCCGCTATCTATTTGGTATAAAACAATTAAAGGAGGAAATTATAATGGATTCAACGACAACAATGGAAAAGGTACCTAAAAAGAAATTTAAGTTAAAAATGCCCGGCGCTTTTGTTATTTTATTTATATTAACGATTGTTGCAGTTATGGCAACATGGATTATTCCAGCGGGCTCTTACTCTAAATTATCTTATGATCAGGCAAGTACGGAATTAAAAATTACCGATGCGCATGGGAATGTAAAAAAAGTTCCTGCGACACAAAATCAATTGGATAAACTTCATGTCAAAATTGATATTAAACAATTTACATCAGGTGGTATTACGGCAGCAGTATCAATACCTAATACATATCAGCGATTGAAGCAAAATCCGGCAGGACCAGCTGATATCACAAATAGTATGGTTAACGGGACAATTGAAGCCGTAGATATTATGGTCTTTATTTTAGTCCTGGGTGGTTTAATTGGTGTTGTTAAAGTCAGCGGCGCGTTTGAATCAGGTTTAATTGCGCTAACTAAGAAAACCAAAGGTCATGAATTTTTATCAATTTTCTTTGTTTCAATTTTAATGGTTTTAGGCGGAACTCTTTGCGGGATTGAAGAAGAGGCAGTGGCCTTCTATCCAATATTGGTACCAGTATTTATCGCGATGGGCTATGATTCGATAGTCTGCGTGGGGGCAATTTTCTTATCCAGTTCTATTGGGACCACATTCTCTACGATTAATCCGTTCTCAGTTGTTATTGCGTCAAATGCAGCCGGAATTGATTTTACGCAAGGTATGATTTGGCGGATTGTTGGTTTGATTGTCGGGTCTATTTTCTTAATTATTTATTTAGGACGTTATAGTAAAAAGGTTAAGGATGATCCAACAGCTTCAATTACTTATGAAGATAGTAAAGACTTTAATCGATTATGGTCAGTATCTTCAGGTGAAGGTGGTAATAAATCAGTTTTCACTATTCGTAAGAAAATTATTCTATTATTATTTGTTGTGACATTCCCAATCATGGTTTGGGGCGTTATGGCAAAAGGTTGGTGGTTCCCAACGATGGCATCTTCATTCTTGGTATTTGCTATCGCCATTATGTTCTTAACAGGTACAGGTCGAGATGGTCTAGGTGAAAAGGGTGTCATTGATGCTTTTGTCAGTGGTGCATCTAGTTTAGTTGGGGTGTCATTTATTATTGGACTTGCCAGAGGGATAAATATCGTGTTAAATCAAGGATTGATTTCAGATACCATTCTTCAATATGCGTCATCTTTAGTTGTTGGCGTAAGTGGACCAATTTTCATAATTATCATGATGGTTATTTTCTTCTTCCTTGGATTTATCGTACCTTCTTCATCCGGATTAGCCGTTTTAGCAATGCCAATATTTGCGCCATTAGCTGATTCTGCAGATATTCCAAGATTTATTGTCGTTTCTGCTTATCAATTTGGACAGTATGCAATGCTTTTCTTAGCACCAACAGGGTTAGTTATGGCAACACTTCAAATGTTAAATATCAGATATTCGCACTGGGTAAAATTCGTTTGGCCCGTCGTTGTCTTTGTTCTATTATTTGGTGGTGCACTCTTAGTATTACAAGTCTTAATTTATTAAAGTAAGAATTATCATAAAAATAATGTACTTTTAATGTTTCTCATTTAATAATTTTAAAAACACGGTAGTGGAAGCGTTTTATAAATGTAATATACGATATTGAACCGTAAGAATCCTCATAATGAGAAATAGTTCACATTATAGGTGTAAGCGTTTACTAATATAGGCTAATTATTCCTGTTATGCTATGCATGTAATAAATATATGGGAGGTAATCATTATGACAAGTCCAGTACACGTAACATCAGAAATCGGAACTCTTAAAACAGTTTTGTTAAAGAGACCCGGTAAAGAAGTTGAAAACTTAACACCAGATATCATGGGTCGTCTTTTATTTGACGATATTCCATACTTACCTGAAATTCAAAGAGAACATGATTTTTTCGCAAAAACATTGCAAGACAATGGCGTTGAAACAATTTATCTTGAAACATTGGCTGCAGAAGCTTTAGATGCAGGAAATGTAAAAGAAGAATTCTTGGAAAAAATGTTAGATGAATCAGGTTTAGTTTCTAGCACACTCCATGCTGCATTGAAAGAATATTTACTTTCAATGGAAACACAAGATATGGTTGATAAAATTATGGCTGGCGTTAGAACAAATGAAATCGATTACAAGTCAAATGCTTTAGTTGATTTAAGTTCTTCTGAAGACTATCCATTCTTTATGGATCCAATGCCTAACCTTTACTTTACACGTGACCCAGCAGCATCAATGGGTGATGGTTTAACAATTAACCGTATGACATTCGCTGCACGTCGTCGCGAATCATTATTTATGGAATACATTATGGAATACCATCCACGTTTTGCTAATAAAGGCGTAAACGTATGGCGTAGTCGTAACCATCTCGACCGTATGGAAGGTGGAGACGAATTAATTTTAAACGACCACGTTCTTGCAATTGGTATTTCGCAACGTACTTCAGCTCGTTCAATCGAAGAATTAGCACAAGTATTATTTGCAAAACACAGTGGCTTTGATAAGATTCTAGCAATTAAAATCCCTAATAACCGTGCAATGATGCATTTGGATACAGTGTTCACAATGATTGATTACGATAAATTTACAATTCATCCAGGAATCCAAGATAATGGCGGAAACGTTGATACATTTATCTTAGAACCAGGTAAAGATAACCACATTAACATTTCACATCGTACAGACTTACAAAATGTCTTACGTGAAGTCTTAAAAGTACCAGAACTTATCTTAATTCCAGTTGGTAACGGCGATGCAGTAGTTGCACCTCGTGAACAATGGAATGATGGTTCAAATACATTGGCAATCGCTCCTAATACAGTTGTAACTTATAATCGTAACTACGTTTCAAATGAAGTCCTAAGAAGTTATGGAATTAAAGTTATTGAAGTTATTTCAGCCGAATTATCACGAGGTCGTGGTGGTCCACGTTGTATGAGTATGCCTATCGTTCGTGAAGACTTAAAAAAATAAAATTTAAAAAAGGTGGAAATTAATATGTCAAACACAGTCTTTCAAGGTCGCAGTCTTTTAGCAGAAAAAGATTTTACTCCAGAAGAATTAGAATATTTAATCGATTTCTCAATTCATTTAAAAGATTTGAAAAAACGTGGAATCCCTCATAAATATCTTCAAGGTAAGAATATTGCCTTACTTTTTGAAAAAAATTCAACAAGAACACGTGCTGCTTTCACAACAGCATCAGTTGATTTAGGTGCTCATCCTGAATTTCTTGGAAAAAATGATATTCAATTAGGTAAAAAAGAATCAGTTGAAGATACAGCTAAAGTATTAGGTAGTATGTTCGACGGTATTGAATTCCGTGGATTCAGCCAAGATGTTGTTGAAGGATTAGCTAAATTCTCAGGCGTTCCTGTATGGAATGGTTTAACTGATGAATGGCATCCAACACAAATGATTGCTGATTTTATGACTGTTAAAGAAAACTTTGGCAAATTAAAAGGCATCACATTAACATACGTTGGGGATGGCCGTAACAATATGGCTAACAGCCTTTTGGTAACTGGATCAATGTTAGGTGTAAATATTCATATCGTTGCACCTGACTCATTACAACCAACTGAAGAAGTTCAAAAATTTGCTGCTGAATTTGCTAAAAAATCAGGAAGCAAGAACATGATTACTTCAGACGTTGATAAAGGGGTTAAAGGTTCAGATATTCTTTACACAGATGTTTGGGTATCAATGGGTGAAGAAGATAAATTCGAAGAACGTATTAACACATTGAAACCATACCAATTAAACATGGACATGGTTAAAAAGACTGGTAATGAAAATATGATCATCATGCATTGTTTACCAGCATTCCATGGCATTGAAACTGAATATGGTAAAGAAATGTTCGAAAAATATGGTGTTAAAGAAATGGAAATTACTGACGAAGCATTCCGTAGTAAATATGCGCGTCAATTTGAAGAAGCAGAAAACAGAATGCATTCAATCAAAGCAATTATGGCTGCAACTGCAGGAAACTTATTCATTCCACGCGTTTAATAACATTATGATAGTTTGTTTTTAACGGTGAAAGTAACTTAACAGGGAAGTGTCTCTGCAAAAAAATAGGCTGTCATTAGGGGGACTAATCTGGAGCAAGACTTTAGATTAGGTCCCTTTTTATTTTTAATAAAGAAAGTAGGCAGTTAAATTATGGACGAAAAACATACAGTTAAAAAAATTAGTTTAATGGCGCTAGTCGCGTTAGTTATTAGTTCTTCTATTGGTGGTGGGGTCTTCGGACTAACCTCTGATTTAGCCAATGCATCTTCACCCGGTCCTGCTCTAATTGGTTGGGTAATTGTCGGAATTGGTATTTTGATGTTATCTCTTTCATTGAATAACTTATTAAATAAAGAACCAGATTTAGAAGGTATTTTTACTTATGCAGAAAAAGGATTTGGACCATTCGCTGGATTCATCAGTGGTTGGGGTTACTGGTTATCTGCTTGGTTAGGAAACGTTGCATTCGCTACAATCTTGATGAGTGCGGTTGGTTACTTTTTCCCTATCTTTAAATCAGGACAAAATCTACCTTCAATTTTAATTGCAAGTATCCTTTGCTGGGGATTAACATACTTTGTTAATCGCGGTATTGAAGGTGCAGCAGCAATCAATGCGATTGTTACGGTCTGCAAATTAATTCCAATTTTTGTATTTATTGTTGTTGCTATATTCTTATTCAAGATCGATATTTTTACAGCTAACTTCTGGGGCACAATGAGTCATAACTTCGTTGTTGGCGATGTCGCTTCACAAATTAAAAAATGTATGATGGTTATGATGTGGGTCTTTGTAGGTATCGAAGGGGCATCAATGTTGTCTTCTCGTGCAGAAAAGAAATCTGATGCAGGTAAGGCTACAATCATTGGCTTAATTAGTTTATTAGTCGTTTACGTTTTAGCTTCAATGTTACCATACGGTATTTTGACACAAGCACAATTAGCTTCAATTCATCAACCAGCAATGTTATATATTGCTGTTGAAATGGTTGGACCAGTTGGTGGTTACGTTATCGGTATTGGCTTAATTGTTTCAATTTTGGGTGCATGGTTATCATGGACAATGCTTCCAGCAGAAACAATGTTATTAATGGCCAAAAGTAAATTATTACCCGGTTACTTTGGTAAAGTTAATGATAAAAAAGCACCAACTTTTGCTTTAATCGTAACAGGCGGATTAGTACAATTATTCCTTTTCACGCTTTTATTCACAGATAAGGCTTATAATTTTGCTTATTCACTATGTACAGCTTCAATTATTGTTTGTTATATCTTAGTTGCGATGTATCAAGTTAAATACTCAATTCAACATATTGATGAAAAAGGCAATAAAGCACAATTAGTATATGGTTTAATTGCGCTATTATTCCAAGTTGCCGGGATTATTATGGCCGGTATCAGTTATTTATTACTCTGTTTAATCGCTTACATTCCAGGGATTTACTTCTATGGGAAAGCAAGAGTAGCACAAGGTGAAAAATTCTTATCAAAAGGCGAAATAGGTATAACCCTGGTTATAATTATTGGTGCTTGCATTGGTATTTGGTTAATTGCTTCAGGAAAAATGGTTGTTTAATAAATAAAAAAATGAGGAGTCGATTAATATGTCAAGAAAAATTGTTATTGCTTTAGGTGGAAATGCTATTTTATCAAAGGATGCTAGTGCTGAGGCACAACAAAAAGCATTGCGAGAAACAGCTGAATATCTTGTTAAATTTGTTGAAAAAGGGGATAAATTAATTATCTCTCATGGTAATGGTCCACAAGTTGGGAACTTATTACTTCAACAAGCAGCTGCAGTTTCTGAAAAGAACCCAGCCTTACCATTAGATACTTGTGTTGCAATGACACAAGGAAGTATTGGTTATTGGATGCAAAATGCATTGGATAATGCATTGGTTGAAAAAGGAATCAATAAAGAAGTTGCAACTATTGTGACACAAGTTATCGTTGATCAAAATGATGCTGCATTTAGTAACCCAACTAAACCAGTTGGTCCATTCTATTCAGAAACAGCTGCTAAAGCAGAAATGGCTGCACATGAAGAGATGACATTTGTTGAAGATGCTGGTCGTGGATGGCGTCGTGTTGTTCCTTCACCACGTCCAACTGGGATTAAAGAATACAAAACAATCGATCAATTAACAGAAAATGGTGTTATTTCAATTTCTGTTGGTGGCGGTGGTGTTCCTGTTGTTGAAGAAAACGGTAAATTACATGGCGTAGAAGCTGTTATTGATAAAGATTTCGCTTCAGAAAAATTAGCTGAATTGGTAGATGCTGATTTACTTATTATTTTGACGAGTGTTGATAATGTTTATGTTAACTTCAATAAACCTAATCAAGAAAAATTAGAACAGGTAACTGTTTCTGAATTAAAAGAATATATCAAAGAAGATCAATTCGCTAAAGGTAGTATGTTACCTAAGATTGAAGCTGCGATTGAATTCGTTGAAGCAAGTAAAAAGGGTCGCGCAATTGTGACATCTTTAGAAAACATCAGTCAATTATTAGATAATGATGCTGGGACAGTTATCGTAAAAGGTTAATAAAAAGCGATAGTTAAGCTGAACTAGCTAACAAAGTTGTAAGGTAAATTGTGGCCAAGGAATATCCATGTTAAAATGATAAAGGAGAGAGTTTAGGGAGTTAGTAATTAGTGGAGGGGATCAAACAATGCAAAAAATTAAAGCAGTACCCCAATATATGCAGTATTTAAGAAAATTATCAGATTTTGAAGCACTTACTGATGAAGAAGCCAATTTACTAATGAACAACATGAGTATCAAATCGTTCCAAAAAGGTCAGGTTCTTTTTGACGAAAATGATCAACGTACACGTTTTTATTTTTTAATAGAAGGCGTAATACGGGTTGAACGATTTGATATTGATGGCGACTTTGGATTTTATTCATATATCAAAAATGACTTAGGATTTCCGTATCGAGGCTTACTAAGTGATAAAAATTACCCTTATTTAGCGAGAGCCATGACGGATATACAAATCGTCTATTTCCCAATGGCCTTAGTTGAACGGATATTGAAGCAAAATATTCTGATGGCTACTCGATCAATAAGGGAGATGTCAACAATTCTAAGCGCTACAGAGAATCAAGTGCAAAGAATGGTAACGTCTAGTGCTCATGATCGAATTGTACAAGCTATCAATATTTTAGCAGAACAATTAGGTGCTGATTTCACAGAAAAGCATGTCGTTATTCCTTATCGTGTCACGATTAAAGAGCTAGCGTTAGTTAGCGGGACTACTCGTGAAACAGCCGGACATGTGATTAAGTGCTTGGCTAAAAATAAGGAAATCATTTTTGAACGGCAGCAATTAACATTGTTGGAAGGTTGGTTTGCTGATCAGAGTTTTGACCGGCAAGAACGCATCTTTAAATTATAATCTGAATAAAAAAATGATCATATGACTTTGGCATATTATGGCCAGGTCATATGATTATTTTTTTAAAATAAAATTGTAATTAAACCGATTGCTAATACTACTTGAACAAGCATAATACCACCAGCATAAAGTAATAAACGCTTGCCTTGACTAAATAGTGATTTTAAATTTAACCGAAGGCCAATAGCAGCTAAGGCGATTATTTCACACCATGTACTTAGAAAATGTGCAGTTTCACCAATTCGTGAAGGTAAAAAATGTAAACTATTAAGGACACAAAGTGTTAAAAATCCAATAACATACCAAGGAACTAAAGTTGATTTTTTTGTTGTTACTTGTGACGCTTTTTGGGTAGGTTGATTCTTGCTGTGTAAATAGCTAAAAATAGTAATAACAAATACTAAACAAATAATTCTTAATATTTTGAACAATGTAGCAGTTACGATGACATCCTGATTTAGCATAGTTGCACTTGCAACTACTTGCCCAACAGATTGCACAGTTCCACCAATTAAGACACCTCTGAAAACATTGTTACCACCCCAGAGGAGGGTTCCAATAATAGGTAATGTTAACATTAAAATGGTTCCCATTAGATTAACTAACGTAATTGAAATTCCAGTTTCTTCATTATCAGCATCAATAACTGGGGCAATTGCACCAATGGCTGATGAACCACAGACAGCATTTCCACCGGCCATTAATAAGTAAGTACCTTCACCAAAGGCTAATTTTTTACCTAGCCAAATTGCAAAAATAATTGTGATACTCATTTGAAGAAAAGTAAAAAGTAAGCCATTTAAACCAATTTCTTTAATACTTTGAAATGTGATAGTCGCACCTAACAAAAGAACTGAGTATTCTAATAAACGTTTCTCAGAAAATTTAGTTCCGGCCGTTAGTGTGGGTTGATGTAGAACAGTATTACCTAAAATGATTCCAATGAATAAAGCAATAGTTGCACCACCTAACATGGGCAACCAAAGTTTAGCAATAAAATAGCTGGCAAGCCCAATTAGTAAGGCAACGATAAATCCTGGTAGTAAGTTAGTTATTTTTTTCAATATGATCATCCTCTCTAAACAATACTTTAACTATAGCTGATTTCTTTTAATTAATAAAATAAATCTTTATAATAAGTACTATTAATAAAACGAATGGAAGTGGTTAATATTTTTAAAAATTTAGAAATTTTTAAATCAGTTTATGAAACAAGGAACTTTACTACTAGTGCGCAACTACTATTTTTATCACAACCAACGATTTCAGTTCAAATTAAGCAATTGGAAGAAACATTAGGTGTTATGTTATTTGAAAGAAATGGCCGACAACAAATTGTACCTACCGAGAGTGGAACGCTACTTTACCAGCAAACACAGCAATTACTAGATTTATGGCAGCAAGATTTATTTGCCTTAAAACATCAAAAAACTGATCAGAAAATTGCCTGTAAAATAGCTGCCTCACACACCACTGCAGCATACTTACTACCTGACCTGTTACGCAAAAATAAGGAATCTCTAAAACGATTAGAATTAGAAGTTAGCGTTCTTAATTCATCACAAATTATGGAACAATTAAAGCAACATAAGTTAGATTTTGGATTTATTGAAAAACCGTTGACTGAGAAGAATATTAAACGTTACTCGTTGACGACTGATCAATTAGTTTGGGCTGGTAATGAGGATGAGCCGTGGTTACTTAGAGAACATGGATCAGGTGTTTATCATTATTCAATTAACTACTTAAAAGCAAATAATTTAACGTTAGAGCACTTCATGACGATTAAAAGTAATTCATTAATTATTCAATTGCTCAGACAAGGTATAGGGCAATCAATTGTTTCACAGACTGCACTGACTGATTACCCAGAGATACCAGTCAAAGTACTATCAAAACAGTATCAGCGTGAATTCTACCTTGTTGGAAGAAACGAACTACCAAAGCCAATTCAAGAATTTGTAACTTGTTTAATAAATGAATCTTCTAAAGTATAGATTAAGGTTATCAGACTTAAGTATAAAATAATTAGGTTAAATAAATTGCTTACTTTTAGTAAGTGTGATAATTTAAGTTTATTAAATAAATTGGGGGTATCAATCATGAACACTAAATTATTAGGATTACATCATATTACAGCTATTACTTCAAGTTCACCAAAAATGTTTCATTTTATGACAGAAATATTAGGATTACATTTAATTAAAAAAACAGTAAATCAAGATGATGTTAGAACCTATCATCTATACTTTACGGATGATATGGGATCGGCAGGAACCGATATTACCTTTTTTGATTTTCCGGGTTTATTTCAAGGCACAAAAGGAAAAAATGGTATTTCGAGAATTGGATTTAGAGTTCCTAGCGATGATGCCCTAGATTTTTGGGCAGAACGATTTGACGATTATGATATTAAACATGATGAAATTGAAATGAATTTTGGCAGTAAAACAATGAATTTTTATGATTTTGATCATGAGCAATATCAATTAATTTCTGACGAACGTAATCATGGTGTGGAAGCTGGGACACCTTAATTATATAGTCCGGTTCCCAAGATGTTCGCAATTAATGGGTTAGGAACAACAATTATTACAGTGGATTATCCAGAACGTATGGATATTGTGTTAAGACAATTATTGGGATTTGATAAAATTGCCACAGAAAATCAACGTACATTATATGAATTGAACGATGGTGGACATGGCGCACAAATTATTATCGAAGAAGACCAAGATTTACCGAATGAGATTCAAGCATATGGAACAGTTCATCATATTGCTTTCAGGACAGAAGATGAAGAGTCATTAAACTATTGGATTGAACAAATACAAAGAGTTGGTATTCGTGATTCAGGTTTTGTTGACCGATTCTATTTTAAATCAGAGTATTTCCGTCCTGGTGAAGGTGTATTATTTGAAATTGCAACGGATGGTCCTGGATTCTTGCAAGATGAAACATATGAAGAAGCTGGTATTCACCTAGAGTTACCACCATTTTTAGAAGACCAACGTGCAGATATTGAAGCTCACTTAGTTAATTTCAATTCAGACAAGAAGTTATAGATATGGCAGAAGCAATTACATCTTATAAAGCTGGTAGGGTTGGCAATGCGACAATCTTAATGTTGCATGGAACTGGTGGAACGGAATCAGATTTACTATCAATTGCAGATTTTTTGGCTCCAGATAGTCCTAAAATTGGCATTCGTGGACGGTTAATAGAGAATGGTTTAACACGCTATTTTGCACATTTACCGGATGGTGATTTCGATTTAAATAGTTTATCTGTAGAGACAAATTGGTTAATGACTGTAATTAATGAGTTAGCTGTGAAGTACGCTTTTGATCCAGAAAAATTAATTGTCCTAGGTTATTCTAATGGGGCTAACGTTGCCTTCCATTCATTATTAACGGAACAGGCACTATTTAAAACAGCTGTTTTACTACATCCTATGGTGTTATCGGAAAATATTAAAGCGACTGTCGACTTAAGTGATATTAAAATTTGGGGTTCATATGGATTTTTAGATCCAATTGTTTCAAAATCAAATTTTGATGAACTAAAGAAGTTTTGTCGAGAATTTAATATTGAATTTACCAGTTTTGAGGCTGAACAATCACATCAAATTTCAGAATTAGAATTACGGAATGCTAAACAATGGTTAGATAAGACCAATAGATTAAAAATTGAGGAATAATATAAGATGATTTCATTTAATAGTAACGAATTATCGGCTAAAAATCAGTACAAATTAATGTCTGGTACATTAATTCCGAGACCCATAGCATGGGTTACTACTGTAAATGAGACGGGACTAATTAATTTAGCTCCGTTTAGTTTTTTTAGTGTTGTATCGGATACGTTGCCATTAATGTCGATATCAATTAATCGACGTAGAAATGGTGAAATGAAACACACCGCGGCTAATTTAGTTAGTTCGAAACAGGCTGTGGTCCAATTACCAACACGTGAATTAATGGAATTTGTTAATCAGAGCGCTGCTAGTTTTGGACTAGACGAGAGTGAAGTTTCCGAATTGAAATTAACAACGGTTCCTAGTAATAAGGTATTGGTGCCAGGGATTGATGGTGTTAAAGCGAGGTTTGAAGTTATATTGAACCAGTATGTTCCTATTATGGATGATGGTAAGATTATTACGGATTTATTTATTCTTGAAGTGGTTTGTTTTCACATAGAAGATGATGTTTTGGATAAAGAAAAAATGTATATTAATGCTAAAAAATTAGATCCAGTGGCGAGGCTGGCTGGACCAGAATACGCTAACTTAGGAGAGCAATATAAATTAATTCGACCAAAATAGTTAATATCAAATTAGTAATTCTTTGATTAGCCATTGTTGTATGGATTGAATAATTATATAGCCGTTATTGACATATAGTAAGTGTTATTGATGACAGTATTTATTATTAAGGGCTACACTACAAGTATAAATAGTATAGGGGGATACAATTATGGGATATCAAGCAAGTCAAGAAGAACATTCGATTGAAATCACCAATGTTCAATCATTAGAAAAATTAGTGGAAGCACGTATGGAAAAGGGTGCATTTGGGTATATTGCTGGTGGAGCTGAGGATGAATGGACGTTACGCGAAAATACAAGTGCATTTAATCATAAGCAAATTTCACCTCGAGTTTTACAAAATATCGAAAATCCGGATTTATCAACAACATTTATGGGTATTGATTTACAAATGCCAATGATAGCAGCTCCAGTTGCGGCACAGGGGCTAGCCCATGAACAAGGTGAAATTGATACTGCTAAGGGGATGGCCGCAGTTGGTTCAATTATGTCGCTTAGTACGTATTCAAATAAAACGATTTCAGAAACATATAATGGAGGAACTGGTGGACCTCAATTTTTCCAATTGTATATGAGTAAAGATGATAAATTTAATCATTTTTTATTAGATCAAGCCAAAGAAGTGGGGATGAAGGCTATCATATTAACAGCTGATTCAACACTAGGTGGTAATCGTGAAGCTGATAGTATTAATAAATTTATCTTCCCTCAACCAATGGCTAATTTAGCTGAATATGGTGAAGGTGAAGGACAAGGAATCGCAGCTATTTATGCTAATGCTAAACAAACATTGAGTTTAGCAGATATTAAGAGTATTTCTGATTATACTGACTTACCCGTTTTCGTTAAAGGTATTCAATCACCATTGGATGTTGATGCTATTATTGAAGCTGGAGCTAAAGGTATTTGGGTTTCAAATCATGGCGGTCGGCAACTAGATGGCGGACCTGCATCGTTTGATGTTCTTGAGTTAATTGCTAAGAAGGTCAATAAACGAGTGCCAATTGTCTTTGATAGTGGCGTTCGTCGTGGTTCACATATATTTAAAGCGCTTGCTAGTGGGGCGGATGTCGTTGCCATTGGCCGTCCAATGGTTTATGGGCTTCATTTGGGTGGTGCGAAAGGCGTTCAATCAGTCTTTGAACATTTAGCTAAGGAATTAACAATTGATATGCAATTAGCTGGAACAAAAACGGTTGATGATATAAAAAAAACGGAACTTATTTAAAGAAAACAATAAGGGGATACAATTATGCTAGTTATTAATTACATTCATGGAGAAGAATTACAAGCAACTTACAAAACAGCTGCTGCTTTTGTTGCGATGATGGAATTAGAAGTACCCGAATTTGAAGATTATTATGAAATTACTAAAGTGACAGAAGCTGGTAAAGAAATCGAATTATCGGATAAAACAATGGGCGGTTTATTTAACTTATTATTAGCACGAGGATAATTTTTATTGATGAAAACGGTTCATTGTTAACTATTGTTAAATAGTAACAATGATGTTAGGCATTTAAATAGTATTTAAGATACTAAAGTATGACCCAATTATATTTCTATTGGGTCATACTTTTTAATTTATAAGAAATACGTTTGTTATTGAACTAGCAAACATAATAAGTCGTTAGTTAATAAGTTCTTTCATATTATTAACTGTTTGGTGCTTCAATTTGTGAGAGAAAAAAATACAGTACTAGAAATATAAAAATAATATCTGTTACTGTATTTAAATCCGATTTAAAAGATTTATAGCATAGAGTATTTTTGTTTCACGTGAAACATTGGATCAATTAAAAAATTGATAAATCAACATACTTATTTTGTAAAACCTTAAAATCGTAGGTTGCTAAATTTTGGATATCTTCTAAACCATCAAACATTGCTGTATAACTTCCAGCAAGCATTAGATTTAAGGGAATACCTTTATTTTGGCGAACTAAAATAACAGGTTTGCGATTGGCATGAGCATAACCACATTCCCAAACAGTACCTGAGTCAGCTTCATCATTGTTTTCTTCCAATTGATAATCAAGAACTGCAACAACGATATCTGCTTGATCAATTTGGCGAATATCATTTTGGAAGGTAGCTGTTTGCCATTCAAATGTGCCGAAGTCCGCATCTGGATATTGAACGTTTCCTGGAAGATGAATTGCATCTGCGTTAATTGTTGGATTTTTACTTAGGAGATCGGCTACCAAATCTAATCGTTCTTTTTGTTCTGGAGTGAAAAAGGGTCCTGCAAGATAAACGCGTTTTTTTGTCATTGTAAACTCCTTTTATATTAATAATGTAAGTATACTAATAATTAAAAAATAAATCAATTAATAATTCGGCTATTAATCTTTTAATGATAAATAAACATAATATTCCATAAACATGATAACAAAAAACGAACTATACATTTGTATTTATTATAGTTATTCGCTTATAATGACGTTACATTTTAGAGAAATAACAGAAATAAAGGTTGGTTATGTCATTTTCAGTAAAATAAAGGTAATTATTCAATAAAAAAGTAAACGCTTTCTTGAATATCTAATTAAAATGGACTAGTATTAATAAGAATGGACAAATACAGTAAGCGGAGGAGATAAATATGCAAGTTAAAACAAAGGATTTTGGAAATGACTATGATTTAATAACGATTATAAATGATAATGGGTTTGAATTATCACTCACAGATTTAGGGGCTAGAATTGTTAGCCTCAAGGTACCCACAAGTACTGGAAAACGAGAAATTGTTCTTGGATTTGATTCAGCAAATGAATACTTAGAAAAAGATAGTTTTATTGGCGCTTCAATTGGTCGTGTTGCTGGACGTATTAAAGATGGTAAATTCAACATTAATGATCAAAGCTACCAAGTGCAAATTAACGAAGGTACAAATACATTGCATGGTGGTACGCCAGGATTTGATACTAAAAAGTGGACGTATAAAATAAGTGAAAACGAAAATGAAATAGCTGTTATTTTTCATTTAGATAGCCCAGAAGGCGAACATGGTTTCCCTGGAAACATGGCAATTGATGTAAAATATCTATTAAATAATGATAACATTTGGCATCTTGAAACGACTGCTAAAACGGATAAAGATACACTATATAATCCAACAAATCATGTTTACTTTAATGTTATGGGTGACGTCACAGAAACAATAGATGACAATTTATTACAAGTAGATAGCGATAAGTTTGCACCATTAGAACCCGATTCAATTCCAACAGGTAAAAAGATGTCTGTTGATGGAACGCCTTACGATTTCCGTCAAGCTAAGACATTACATGACGTTTTCACAAGTGATTTTGCTCAAAAAAATCAAGTTAATGGTATCGATCATCCCTTTTTCTTGAATAATCCTGCAGTTGGTAAAGAATCAGCAAAATTAGTTAGTCCAGATAAAGAAGTTTCTGTCTCAGTTTCAACTGATGCAACAAGTTTAGTTATCTTCACGGCTAACTTTGGTGAAGTAACGCCAATTATGCATGGTAAAAAATTAGCTAATCATGCAGCAATTACATTTGAAACACAATCAGCACCTGGATCTGAACAATTCCCTGAATTTGGTGATATTGTTTTACGTGTAGGCGATACGTACAAAACAGTTACAGAATTTAAATTAAATTAATTAGTAATCAACTGAGACAGTCATGGTAAAAATAGTGACTGTCTTTTTGTCGTTAACTTACGAGTGTAAGTCATACCATTTTAGTCGAGAAAGATGTAGACTTTAGTCAGGATAAAACGAAGGAGTGTATAAATGATGACAGAAATAAAAAGAGTATTAGTTGTTGGATCGAATGGTCGAATTGGCCAAAAAGTAACAAGTAAATTAGCTGATAAAGGTTACCAAGTCTTGGCGGGTTCAAGACATACAGATAATTTAGATAAAGGTAATATTACTTATGTCTATGTTGATTTGTTAGAAGGTATAGATAAATTAGTCAAGAATATGCAGGCTGTTGATGCCATATTATTTGTTGCTGGTTCTGGCGGCAAAGACTTAATGAAGATTGATCTAGATGGGGCAGTTAAAACGATGGAAGCAGCTGAAATAGCTCATGTTAAGCGTTTTGTAATGTTGAGTTCCGTTTACTCTTTGGATAGAGAAAAAATTGAAGTTTCATCATTAAGAGATTATATGACTGCTAAGTTTTATGCTGATAATTGGCTAATGAAGAATACGCAATTAGAATATACAATTCTTCAGCCAGGCACCTTAGTAGATGAGCCAGGTACTGGTAAAGTAACATTAAATGATGGTCAAGCGGGCTCTAACTCACTTGAAAACGTGGCAGACGTCTTAGTTTCAGTTATCGCACATGATAATACAATCGGAAAAGTAATTACGATGCATGATGGGGATACAGATATCAAAGATGTCCTGTAAATAATTAGAAATTTCGACACAAAAAAAGAGGTTTACTCAGTTAGTTACTTAACGGAGTAAACCTTTTTTATTTAGAATTATTTAGTTGACTCATTTACGATACCGCTATCTTTAGTTGGTGAAATAGCCCAGAGTGAATCGTAATTATATTTCCCTGTCGTATCAAAAATTGAAGTTGTAAAATCTAAAGTTAGTTTTGCATAATAATAAGATTTGTTAATTACAGAACTTGTTGTACCATCACTAAGACTTGATGAGGGTAAATCGAAAATCGTCTTATTAGAAGAGCTGAAATCAATTTCATTAGAAGTTGTTGGCTTTTCTTAAAAAGTAAGCGTACCGCCATTTGAGCTTGTTTGAACTAGGATAATCGAATCTTTTTAATAAGCGGACTTAAAGTATAATTGATAGTAACACTTAAATTCTAGTTAACTTAAAAAAAGGTTATTAATGACTAAAGGCTCTACCTTTAATGGTTATAAAGTGGGGGTAGGTAGGAATCATTCTATTTAAAAATTGATTGTACACTTTCAGTAAATGGTTTGAAAAAATTAAACCTAAAAAAATACTTGTAAATAACATGTAAACGCTATATTAATTGGCGTATATGGACTTAATCATAGAGTTTCTTCTGATAATATTACAGTTGAATCTTATGTAAATTATATGGTACTATTAGGTAAAGGTCAACGTCCCCTTTTCAAGCATTGGCTTAATCAATAAATGGGAGGAATTTATATTATGAAAAAGAATTTATTTTTAATTGCAGCATTAGTACTTGGTTCAACAGCAGTTGTTGGCTCAAGTGTTTCAGCGGATTCAACAGATGGTAAAGGTACAGCTAGTTTAAACATTGAAGCAGGTACTTTTACTCAAACGGGTGCACCATCGTTCAGTTTCACAACAAAACTAAATGAAGCATTAGTTACGACTGGTACAGATATTACATCAACTGGCGCAAAAGATGCTTCTCAAGCTTTAGATGTAGCCGATTACGTAGGTACAGATAGTGGTTGGAATGTTACTGCACAATTAGGTGTGATGGCTGATGCTGAAGTTAAGGTTAGCTCATTAGATCTTGCATCTGCTACAGTTAAAACAGACTCAGATGCTACAGCATCTGCTGCTACTTTAACACCAGCTGGTGCTGCAGCTCCTGTCGCGACAGCTACAACAGGCGCTGGTGCTACAACATTGTCATATGCTGACAATAGTGCAACATTAAAACTTGGTAAAAATACTAAAATTGCAACAACTTCAGCTGATTTAACATGGACTGCAACTCAAGGAAATGCTAGTGCAGCAGCTTTTAACTAAGCTAATTAAAACGTAACAGAAAAAAGACCGCCTAAGGCAGTCTTTTTTTTTAAGGAGAATCGAAATAATGAAATTAAGAAAAATAGTTTTAAGCTTTTTAGCTATCGCGATAGTCACACTTATTACTGTATCGACCAATGTCTATGCAAAGTCTAATAGTGCCGGGTTTACGGTAGCCAAAGTAACGCCTGCTAATCAATATCGAGAGGCAGCACAATTTGATATTAAAATGAACCCTAACTCAACACAGACATTGGCATTGAAAATTAAGAACTTAGAAAACGATACTAAAACGATTGTTGTGAGCCCTAATAGTTCATATACAAATACGAATGGACTAATTGTCTATGATAAGACAAATGTAAAAAAGCCAGCGACTGCTAAGTATCAATTTTCAGAACTTGTCTCAAAAAAACAAGATGTTGTGGTTGGACCTAAAAAAACAGCAACAGTTACGTTTACAGTGAAAACACCCGCTACGTCATTTTCCGGTATTATTTTAGGTGGCTTTAACGTACAAGAAAAAGTTATTAAGGAAAAGAATAAAGGAAAAGGTATTTCAATTACTAATCGATTTGCGTACGTTGTTCAAGCAGTCATTAGAGAATCTGAAACGGTCGATAATCCTAATCCCAAAATGACAATTGGCGATTCTAAAGTGGTATTGAACGCATTTAATAAAGTTTCACTACAAACAAATATGCAAAATGATGTACCCATTGTGATTGGACCAACAACAATTAAAGCAACTATTACAGAAGATAGTAGTAGTACTGTTTTATATGACAAAACAATTAAGGACGTTGATTTTGCACCCAACGCTAAATTTAGCTATGCATTAGACTTAACTAAAGCCAAGTTAATCGCTGGTAAATATGATGTCCATTATACCGTTACCGGAAATAATAAATCTTGGAAAGCAACGAATTCATTTACAATTACTAAAGCCAATATTAAACAGATTAAATCAGATAATAAGGCAGCAGAGCCTCATATATCTTGGTTATTGTGGTTAATTATTGGTATTATTGCTTTATTAATTTTATTAGTTTTATTCTTACTTTTTATTATTTTAAAAAGAAGAAAAAAAGATAAGGAAGAATCACTAGAAAATAAGTAATCAAAATGAATGGTAATCAAAAAGACGTCTAATTTTTATTAGGCGTCTTTTTGTCGATTAGATTTCTTATTCTTTTGATGAATCTACAACGATACTTGGTGATGATAATGACCAAGTTGCGTTATCTTGAAATTTACCAGGATGAGTAATTTTTTTAGTTTTTAGACTTAATGATAATTGTGCAGAATAGTAGTTTTTACTAATAACTGATGTTGTATCAGAATCAAAAATAGTTGAGTTTAAACTTAAAAGAGTATCTTTAGATGTAATTGTTTTAATATCTGAGGCATTCCCATAAGTGATTGTGGAATTACCAAGCATACTCGTTTGCAATTTTTCAAACCAACCAAGTTGATCGGGAATAAAGAAAGGATCACTTAGATTATCTTTATCACTTGTGCTAACAACTAAATTCCAGTTAAGTCCAAAAGGATTATCGACAGTTAACAAACCAGTTGCAGTTACTGTAGGTGTTTTTTCAGAAGTTCCTGCTGTAAAATTACCAAAATCAAATACTTTTGGATAGGATACTAAAAGATCTCCTGCAACGTGTAAATTATATGAAATAGGCGTGTAATCCGGATTTAATTTTGCGAGATTTGCAGCAGAAATTGTATCATTCGTTTTACCGCTTAAGATATCATTAATTGTGTGATTACTATAACTGGAATAGGTACCCGAATCGTGAGTTGATGTGACTAAATATGAAATTCTATTCTTATGGAAAAGATGATAACCAATCAATTCATTGTCATCAATTAATTTAGAATATGTAGTCCCATCAGTATAAGCAGATTCGTCATATTTATATTTACTATGGTCCGTACTGTATTGTTTTGCAAGATCGTCCGCATCTTTTGCAGTGATTTCTAGTTTAGAATTTGTAAGTTCAGTTGTTCCATTTTCTGAATATTTTTCCCAAGGACCATTATTGAAACTGTACCATAAGTAATATTTTTCAGTTTTATCGGTTGTTGATTTCGTATCTATATTGACTGTAGTATCAAGTGATTTTTTAGTTGTTTGAACGGTATTTTCAGGTAATTCATCAGTGATATTGTTTAATGAATAGTGAAAATCGTAAGGGTCTATTTGTGGAATATAATGAGTCGTACCAGATCCAGTATCTGTAGAAGTATAACCCGGTAACGAAATAGACTTAATAGTAGGATGAGATGAGTTACTTGAATCAGGATCTTTTAAAAATTCTTGTATAGCGTCATCTCCAAAATCATCAGACGCATCAAAAATACTTTGATAGGCAAGGTCACTAGGAACGTTTAAATTACCAATAATATTTTGTCCAGTAACAATACTCCCATATAAGAGACCATCGCTACTTGAATCAACGTCGACATCAGCACTAGGTGCTAATACTGAACCATATAAAGGACTCTTCCAACTTCCGACAAAAATCTTACCATTTTCAGTATTAAAATTATTACTAATATGTGAAGACGTATTGTAGACAGATTTCACTTTTTTAGAGTTTTTATCAGTTGTATCGATTGCAACGGGTTCATCGGATAGAAGATTTTTAGCGGTGGTATCTGAACCATTACTATTTTGTCCGGAAAATAGCGTTCCATCACTATTACCAGCTAACTTGTAATCTATCGAAGATCCGTCAGATTTAGGTGGATACGCATTGAAAGTCATCCAGCTACCTTGATTGAAATTAAAACTGATACCAGCATCATTATTAGAAAAATGCTTATAATTTAACATGAAAAATGGCATTTTCATTGTGTTAATATCAAAATTGACTAAATTAATTTTGATACCAATAGCATCTTCAAATGAAGGAATAGAGCCATCAATATCTGCAAAGACAACGCCTTGATCTGTTGAAGCAGTATTCATATCAACGGTTAATTGAATAACCGTTTTACCAGGTGCATATTTTTCAGCATCAATTGATTTATCTGTATTTAAATCAACACGTTTGATAGCATTATTAGATTTAGTAGTAGAACCTGTTGCTTTAGAGTTTGAGAAATTTGTTGAAGTGAAACTAGCGTAATAATCACTGACATCAGTAATATTTTGAGTAGCATCAGCAAATGATGAAATATCATTGCTTGACATAACAGGAAAATCAGAAAGTTTATCAATAGTATCTTTTTTTGCATTAAATTGCTTGATAGCATCAGCGTAACCGGCATTACTTGAAGGTATGGACCAACCAGCAATGGCTTTTGCGATTTCATCATCAGGGGGAGAATTCTGTAGATAGTATGATAAATCTTTGACTTTATCATTAGATTTTGAAAAAACAAAGCTATTTTTATTACCATACCACTGAATCATATCAGCCCCGGTAATATTTTCTGAAATCATTGTAGGATTAACCTTTGCATAATCAGCATCAGTTAAATTAGCAGTTGAATCATGAGCATAATTTTGTAAGTATTTTATAGAAGAACCTCCGGCGGTACCTGAGGAAGTAAATGTTTTGGCAAAAAATTAACCTTGTAGGGAGTCAATATCATTAGAATTAAACGTGATTGTACCACCAGCGAAACCAGTGACATTCGTGGCAGCCCCCATTGGATAACCTACAGGAGGCGTGTATGATGTAGCAGCTTGTGTAGTATAAATTGGTAACGTTAAAAAGAACAAGCTGAAACAAAGGATGATAATCGATTGATAGGTAGTAGATGAGTTAATATATTTGTTTTTTAGCAAAATAAGACTTCCTTTCAAAATAATTAAAAAATTAACTATTTGATTATATATATATTATAGCCTTGCTAGTATAGGATGTGTAGAGATATTGTCGAAGTATTTGGACAAATATAGCTTATAATTTGGATATACGATTAATAATAAAGAAAATGCGCTATTTTTGACTTTTTATTTAATAAAATCCAGTGATGTTTGTAAGTGTCACTATAGATTAAGCCTTTTCAATTTGGTATACTCAATGAGAAACGTTTTATAAAAAGGGAGATAATAAATTATGATTGAAGCAATTAACTTAAAAGCCGGAATGACTTTTGAACAAGGCGGTAAATTAATTAAAGTTTTAGAAGCAAGTCATCATAAACCGGGTAAAGGTAACACAGTTATGCGTATGAAATTACGTGACGTTCGTACTGGATCAACTGTTGAAACAACAATGCGTCCAGAAGTTAAGGTTGAACAAGCTAATATTGAAACAAAACCAGTTCAATTCTTGTACAACCAGGATACAATGGCTATTTTTATGGATTTGGAAACATATGAACAATATGAAATTCCAAGAGAAATTATCGAACATGAAGCAAAATTCTTATTGGAAAATATGGAAGTTAAAATCCAATTTTACGGTACAGAAGTTATTGGCTTAACATTACCAACTGTTGTAACATTACGTGTTACTGAAACACAGCCTTCAATCAAAGGCGCTACAGCAACTGGTTCAGGTAAACCAGCAACAATGGAAACAGGACTTGTTGTTAATGTTCCTGATTTCATCGCAGCAGATGATGTTCTTGAAATTAATACACAAGAAGGTACATACCTTAAACGTGCACCTAAATAAGATTGAAAAGGTAGTCTCTTGAGACTGCCTTTTTTTAATCATTTAAAATGAGGAGATTACTATGGGAATTAAACTAGTTGCAATAGATATTGATGATACGTTACTAAATCCAGAGGGTAGATTAGCAAAAGAAACAATTGATGCCGTCAAAAAAGTGACACAAAAGGGAATTAAGGTTGTCCTTTGTACGGGACGACCTTTAGCTGGTGTGGTTGGATTTCTTGAACAATTAGGGATTAGTGGGGATGACCAATATGTCATTACCTACAACGGTGCAATTATTGAAACAGTAAGTGGAAAACGTCTAGCGCAACATACGTTAACCTTTGATGAGTATATAGCTGCAGATAAATTAAGTTATGAATTAAATGTTCATTATAATATTTTAGATGATGAGAGCCGAATTTATACATCTAATAAAGATGTTGGTCGTGTGACCGTTATTCAAGCAGCTGAAAATAATGAAGGATTATTTGTACGAAATCCAGAGGAAATGTCACGGGACTTAACCGTTTCTAAAATTATGTTTGTGGATGAACCTGAAGTTTTAGACGCACAGATGATTAATATTCAAAAAATATTTGATGATAGTTATTATGTTGTACGTAGTTTGCCAGAATTTTTAGAAGTTTTGAATAAAAAAGCTAATAAAGGAAATGCATTAACAGATTTAATTGCAGAACTGGGATTAAAAGAAGAAGAAGTTATGGCAATGGGAGATCAACATAATGATTTAACGATGTTTGCCGTAGCCGGAACGACTGTTGCGATGGGAAATGCCATTCCTGAATTAAAAGAAGCAGCAACTTATGTAACAGAATCGAACGTTAATCATGGTGTTGCGGTTGCATTAGAACGTTATGTAGGTTAAATAACGATAAAATATAAAAAAGTTTGGAGTCCGCATGAGGTTAGCGAGATTCCAAACTTTTTATTTAGTCTAAAAGATGTTGCTTTGTTAAGTAGTCGTGTGCGACGGTACTTGCTGGGACATTTTTAACATCAACTAGATAATTCATTTTTTGCATATCTGTATCAGAAATTTTTCCGGTTAATTTATTTAAACTTTTTTTGATGGATGGATATTTTTGTGAGATGCCCTTTGCAACAAGTGGGGCGCCTTGATAAGGTGGGAATAAAGACTTGTCATCTTTTAATGTGACCAAATTATATTTGACGAGCTGACTATCAGTTGAATAGGCATCAACTAAATTTACATTACCATTCACAATGGCTTGATAGCGAAGTGCTGGTTCAAAAGATTTAGTGTTAAATGACAAATGATACTTGCTTTGTAACCCTTTGTAACCATCATCACGGTTTAGAAACTCAAGCGTAAAGCCTGCCTTTATTTTTGAAGATACTCGTGATAAATCAGAAATTTTTGATAGATGGTATTTAGTTGCAAAGTCTTTAGTGACAGCGACAGCATAGGTGTTTTGATAAGCCATCGGATTTAAATAATCTAAATCTGATTTAACTTTAATTTCGGTTTTTGCTTGCTGGTAGGCTTTATTTTCATTTGTACTTTTGAGTGGTGATTTTACTAACTCTTCAAGTACCGTACCTGAAAATTCTGGGTAAATATCGATTGAATTAGATTTTAATGCAGAGTATAGAAAACTCGTTTTACCAAAATTTGGTTTTAAAGTAACCTTGATATTGGCGTCGTCTTCTTGAATTAAATCTTTATACATATTAATTAGAATTTCAGGTTCTGCCCCCATTTTACCAGCAATGACTAATTCTTTTTTCTGATGTGTGAAAGTATTGATTGTGGCACCAACAGCAAATAGGAATCCTAAAGTAATTAATATAATGGTAATTGTTTTTATCTTTAAATTCTGCAATTGCCGGATTAAAACACTGAAAACAATAGCTAGAATAATAGAACTCAACGCGCCAATAATAATCAAGCTCATATCATTTCTATCAATTCCCAGCAAAATAAATGTTCCTAACCCGCCAGCACCAATTAAAGCAGCTAGTGTTGCGGTTCCAATAATTAGAACAAGCGCAATACGAATGCCTGAAATAATTAGTGGCATAGCTAAGGGTAATTCAAATCGAATAAGTTTTTGCGCACGTGTCATACCAAATGCAGTTGCGGCTTCTTCTAATGATGGATCAATACCAGTTAAACCTGCATATGTGTTCTGAAAAATGGGCAGTAAAGCATAAACAACTAATGCGATAATTGAAGGTAGTGTTCCAATTCCGACTAGTGGAATTAATAGCCCTAGCAGCGCGAGTGAAGGAATTGTCTGTAAAACACTGGTAATTTGCAACATAATTTCTGCTGCTCTTTTATGCTGTGCTAACCAAATTGCTAAAAAGACGGCAATGATGGTTGCAATCAGCAATGAAATTAATGATATCTGTAGATGTTGAAGAATAGCGGTCCATAAATCAGCACGGTGCATTTTAAAAGTTGTTATTAAATTTGCCATTGGTCATCCACCTCGCTATCAGACATGCTTGCACCATAACGAATTAAGCATTGGGCATCAACTGCACCAATGAGATTCTGGTCGTTATCTTTAACATTTATAATTGTATATTTAGAAAGTAGAGATATGAGTTCTTTAAATGTTGTTTGAGTTGAGGTGACGTGATTATTAGCGAGTTCATCAATTGGAAGACTAAATGATTTTTGAATCATTTCAGCTAAATTAAATTGCGTGTTGGATACGTCTAACCCAAAAAACTCTGAAATAAAATCATTTTTTGGTGCATTTCTAATTTCGTCAGGGGTACCAACTTGAATGAGATTGCCATCATGCATAACACCAACACGAGTTCCGAGGCGAAGAGCTTCAGACATATCATGCGTAATGAAAATAATGGTATTGTGTAGTTCCTCATGTAAATCGATGACGATATCTTGTAATGTTTTTTTTGAGATAGGATCCAGCGCACTAAATGGTTCGTCCATTAAAATTAATTTTGGTTTAGTTGCAATTGCTCGTAAAATACCAATTCGTTGTTGCTCGCCACCGGATAAATCGCTAGGCATTCTCTTACGATATGCTTCAGGCGGTAAACCAACACGTGTTAATAAGGCATCGACACGTTCTCTTTGTTTGTTTTTAGGCCATTTTTGTAATTCTGGTAATAAGCTGATATTTTCAGCAACTGTCATATTAGGAAATAAAGCAATCTGCTGTAAGACATAGCCAATCTGTGAACGTAAAGTATGTAACGGAATCTGATCAATATTTTGATTTTCAAAGTTAATAGTACCCGAGGTGGGCTCAATTAATCGATTAATCATTTTTAAAGTTGTCGTTTTACCACTACCACTAGGGCCAACAAGAACAAAAAGTTCCCCTGTATCAATATGTAAGTTTAAGTCGTTTAATACGGTAACTGTTTTGAATGTTTTGTTTATGTGTTTGAAATCTAACAAAAGCTAACCCTCATTTCTTCTTATTTTATATGTAATATATCTGGAAATGGTAACTATTTCGATGTAACTCTACATGAATGAAAATTATTAAGCAAAGATTTTGTTTTAAAATGTTGGAATTAAATTTTAGTGTAGGAACGGTCTGAATTGATGGATGGAGTAAGCCTTAATATTAAAAATAATATGTAGAAAAGCTTGACTTAGAGTCAACTCTAAGTGTTTTAATAGAAACTATTGAAGGAGGCGATTGAATGACTAATGAGCAACAATATAAAATTGGTGAGTTTGCTAAATTAGTTGGGTTATCAAGTTTTACATTGCGTTACTATGAAAAAGAAGGCTTAATTAAGCCTCACCGTAATTCGGCAGGCTTACGTTATTACACGGAACATGATATTAAATGGGTAGGATTTTTGCTTCATCTTAAAGGGACAGGGATGCGGATTAATGAAATAATTAAATACGTTGAACTACGAGCACAAGGTGATGCAACCATTAAAGAACGACGCGAGATGCTCAGCAAGGTAAAAGAAAATGCACTGTCTGAAATGGTAGAATTACAGCATAATATTGAAATTATTTCTCATAAAATTGATTGGTATGACAGAAAAGTTTCACACAGAACAAATGGAAACGAAGTGTCAGAAGATATTAGTTTTGAAAAGTATCTAGAACAATTCGCGATATACGATTAACGCTAGGTTAACCGTATAAAATAAAGTGAGGTAATTATAATGAATGAGGAACAAATTAAAAACGGTCTTTTTCCAATAGGTGAAAAAAATGAAGCATATAAAGATTTCTTTGTTGGTCAAAGTTATTTAGACATGTTAGTGGCGGATCCAGATATAAACGTTGGTGTTGGAAATGTTAGTTTTGAACCTGGAACACGTAATAATTGGCACATCCATCACGACGGTTACCAACTATTATTGGTCACTGCCGGTGAAGGTTGGTACCAAGAAGAAGGTCAACAAGCACGACGTTTAAAAGCTGGTGATGTTGTTGTCACAAAAGACGGGATTAAACATTGGCACGGTGCTACAAAAGATAGTTGGTTCTCACATGTTGCTATTACAGCAGGGACACCTGAATGGTTAGAAGCTGTTGATGACGAAACGTACGGTAAATTAAAAGATTAATAGGAGGATATTATATTATGGTAAAGAAACAAACAGCAGGTCGCGATAACTTAGGCGAATTTGCACCTAAATTTGCAGAATTAAATGATGATGTTTTATTTGGTGAAGTTTGGTCACGTGAAAGTGAATTACCAGCACATCAACGCAGTATTATAACAATTTCAGCTTTGATTTCAGGTGGTAACTTTGAACAATTGCCAGCACATATGGCAATTGGCAAAACAAATGGAATTACGAAGGAAGAAATTGCTGAAATTATCACACATTTATCTTTCTACGTTGGTTGGCCTAAAGCTTGGTCTGCATTTAATATTGCAAAAGATGTTTTTGAAGACTAATTATTTAAAAGTGGGACATGAATTAAATAAATACTGGCTCCGTACTTTGTCAAAAGTATCGAGTCAGTATTTTTGCTTACCTAATTATTTCTTGAGGTCTTGTCTGATTAAAAGTGAAATTATAACAATCGTAATCGCGGCAATAATAAATTCTACATTCAAAAAGTGTTTATTTATGAAAAATGCAACAATGACTCTAACTATGGTTGCAATAGCTAACGTTAAGATGAATGTTTTAATATAATGGACATTTATATAATCGTTTATTTTTTTAAACATGGACTCAACTCCTTCAGTTACCTAATAATAGTGGCACAAATTAATAAGATAAGCGAATTTTAAGTAACATTAAATGATTGTCCAGCAGACGTGAAAGCGCTATAATATAATTTGTAATTAGTTTAGGAGGAGATAGTTAATGTATCAAGCAAATGAAAAACGTTATGATAAAATGATTTATAATCGCCTCGGTAATAGTGGATTAAAAGTTTCTGCTATTGCCTTAGGCTTATGGAAGAACTTTGGGGATGAGACACCTTTAGCAACGCAAAAAGATATTATTGAAACAGCATTTGATAATGGAATTACTTATTTTGATTTGGCAAATAATTACGGTGATGGTGCTGCCGAGAAGAATTTTGGGCGCATTTTACGTGAAGATTTAAGTGCCTACCGGGATGAAATGGTTATTTCGACGAAGGCAGGTTACTATATGTGGCCAGGTCCTTATGGCGAATGGGGTTCAAAGAAAAACTTGTTTGCCAGTATGGATCAATCATTACAACGTATGCAGCTAGATTATGTTGATATTTTCTATCACCATCGTCCAGATCCAGATACACCGTTGGAAGAAACAGCTGAAGCTTTGGATTTACTCGTTCGCCAAGGTAAAGCCTTATATATTGGAATTTCAAATTATCGGGCACCAGAAGCTGAAAAGATGATTCAATTACTAAAAGCTAAAAATACACCTATCGTTGTCCACCAACCTAGATATAATTTATTAGATCGTTGGATAGAAGATGGATTAAAAGATGTTTTAAAACAAGAGCAGATAGGAACAGTTGCTTTTAGTCCTTTAGCACAAGGGTTATTGACTGATCGTTACTTGAATGGTATTCCAGACGATTCTAGAGTGAAACGATTTGATACCTTGTCTACTGAGAGAGTTGAATCAACACTTAAAAAGGTTCGTGAATTAAATGAAATTGCAAAAAATCGCAACCAGACATTGGCTGAAATGGCGCTATCTTGGGATTTGAAAGATAATTCTGTTTCGTCGGTTATTATTGGTGCTAGTCGTGTGAGTCAATTAAAGGATAATTTAAAGGCATTAGAGCATTTGGATTTTGCACCAGAAGAATTAGCAAAAATTGATAAAATTGTGAAATAAGAAGAGGTATATAAAGAGAACCCTTGGGATTGAAATGAAATTCAATCCCAAGGGTTCTCTTTATATCTTTTTTTGTTCTATAAAAAATGTATTTTAACTTAATTAAGCTAAGATACATCAATTAAATAAAAACTATTTAATCTTGATTTTCAAGGATTTCTCGAAATGGAATTAAACCCTCTGCTTGGTATTCTTTAACAAAAGCTTTAACAGCATCTGGATCTTGTGTTTTAGGATCAATAATGAGCTGTTCAACAGGAAGTGGACGGTCAGAAGTTACTTTAACATCGATAACAACAGGCACTTTTGAACCTTTAGCTTCAGCAAAAGCAGTTTTTAATTCTGCTAATGTCCGGACGGTATACCCTTTAGCTCCCATGTCGTTGGCAATTGCGCCCCAATCAGCATCAATTAAATCAATACCTGAGTGTGGTTGTTGTTTATCATCTTGTTCAGCGCGGATGAATCCAAGTTCCTGATTGCTTAAGACAACGTTGATGATAGGCATGTTGTATTTAACTTGTGTTAAGACATCTTGCATGACCATCGTCCAACCACCGTCACCAGAAATTGAGAAAACTTGACGGTCTGGAAAGGCAGAGTGAGCCCCAATTGCTGCGGGTAGTGCATACCCCATCGTTGCGTACCATGCGGATGTTGTAAATTTATTTTTCTCACCAAGACGTAAGAAACGCATTGCTTCAATCGTTACATTACCAACATCAATTTGGAAAATTGCATCGTCATCTTTAATTTTATTAATTTCATTGAAAACTGGTTCAAAACGAAGTGGTTTACTGTCATCTTCAGTAAAGCTATCAATCCATTTAATCCAGTTTTCTTTGTTAGCGATGGCAGCTTTGTACCATTTTGTTGGTGCAACTGGTGTTTTAACGGCCTTATTTAATGCGATTAAAGTTTCCTTACCATCGGCTAAAATAGGGACATCAACTGAATGACGTTTACCTAATTTTTCAGAATCAATATCGACCTGAATAAATTTAGCATCTGGAGAAAAGAAATATTCACCAAATGGAAAATCAGATCCAATGAAAAGAACAGCATCAGCGCCACGAAGAAGGTCAACGCCGGGTTTGCCAGCAACTCGTCCAGCAGAACCCATGTATGCTTTGTAATCATCAGGAATAATTGTTTTAGCAAGCGCAGTTGTTGCGATTGGTAATGATAATTTTTCAGATAATTCAATTAATTCTTTTCCAGCGCCACGAACACCTTTCCCAGCATAAATAATTGGTGTCTTAGCTGTTGTTAAAATATCTAAGGCATCTTGAATTTGTTTATCACGAGGCATCGGATAAAGAGGTTCTTGGTGTGTTGCGGCTGTTGAAACAAAGGTGTCATCGATTTCTTGCCAACCTAAATCGGTCGGAATTGTGACAACTGCGACGCCATTATATTTGTAGGCTTGACGGATAGCTTCATCAACAACAATGGGTAAGTTTTCGGGTGTAGTAGCTGTTCTGTTATAAATAGAAACATCCTCAAACATTGGATTTTCATTCATTTCTTGGAAGTAATTTGTATTCATCACTTGTGTACCAACTTGGCCGACTAAGGCAAGAACAGGAACACCATCATATTTAGCATCGTAAAGTCCGTTTAATAGATGGACAGCACCGGGACCAGCGGAACCAAAAGTAACACCTAATTTTCCAGTTACTTTAGCTTCACCAACTGCTGCGAGTGCGCCGACTTCTTCATGACGAACTTGTACATAATTAATTGTATTTTTACGATTATGTAGTGCATTCATTGTTGAATCAAATGAACCACCTGGCAACCCATAGACGGTTTTAACGCCCCAATCTTCTAAAACTTTGAGCATGGCATCTGATGCATTAATTTTTTTTGGCATAATAGTAAATCTCCTTCTTGAAAAATTTTATTCTACAAGGATAGTATAAATCTACCAATGAATTAACACCAGTGAAAGCACTTACTTTTAGTAATTAAAAAAGGTAGTTCAGACAAAAAAGTCTGAACTACCTAAATAGGGTTTTATTTAAAACGAACGATAATTTTACCAAGTGCATGATGAGATTCACTACGATCGTGAGCTTCTGCTACACCTTCTGCAGAGAATTCATGAACTGAATCTAAGGTCACTTTTATAGTGCCATCTTCAAGCATATCAGCTAATTTAGTTAATTCTTCACCATTTGGGTCCAACCAAATTGAATCAAAAGTCACATTTCTTGCTTCAGCAAGACCTGCTGTTTTTTCAGAATCCATCCCAGTAATAGCAACTAAACGACCTGTGCCATGTTTTAAGATATTAACTGATTTTTCTTGTGCGTCACCACCGATTGTATCAACTACAAGGTCGATATCTTTTAAGATTTCCGCAAAATCAGTTTCATGGTAATCAATGACTTGGTCAGCGCCAAGTCCTTTAACAAAATCAATATTCTTCGAGCTAGTTGTGGTAATAACGTAAGCACCAACTGATTTAGCAAGTTGAATAGCGAAAGAGCCAACGCCACCTGAACCAGCATGAATAAAGACTTTTTCACCTTTTTCTAAATGACCATGATCAAAAAGGGCTTGCCATGCAGTTAAACCAGCTAAAGGAACAGCAGCAGCTTCTTCAAAGCTAATATTTTTAGGTTTTGGTGCAAGCAAATTAGCATCAACAGCAGTATATTCGGCGTAAGTACCAAAACGAGTCGTGGCAGGGCGTGCGAAGACTTCATCACCAATTTTCCAATCGGTTACGTTAGCGCCTACTTCTGTGATAACACCCGACACATCCCAACCTAAAATAATAGGAAATTGCCAGTTAAGCATACCTTGTAAAAAGCCTTCACGCGTTTTCCAATCAATTGGATTAATTCCAGCTGCTTTTTCTTGAACAATTACTTGATCCGCCGTCATTTCAGGCATAGCTACTTCACGTTGTTTAAGTTTATCTTGTCCGCCAAATTCATCAATTACAACGGCTGACATCATTTTCTTTTCTGTCATCGGATTCCTCTTCTTTCCAGTTACTTTTAATTTGTAAGTGAATTGTATCGAATAACGAAATAGAATGCAATCAAGACACTCTTTTATAGTATTAATATTCTTATGGTTAAAATTGACATTTAGACTTTATTTACGTATATTATAGCTATAAGTGATGAAGTAGTTCAGTAATTTATCGATCAATTTTAAAGAAACCTGGTGGTCGCTGGAAATCAGGAATTATCGATGAGTGAAGTACGCTATGGAGCTAACAACGATTCATCTCGTTAACGATGATTGAGCGATTAGCTACTATATTATGTAGATAATAACTTGGGTGGTAACGCGGAAATTAATTCGTCCCTGATATCTTTTTTAGATATCAGGGATTTTTTTATACTTATATTATATAGGAGGAAACAGAAATGAATATTATTGACGAACTAGAATGGCGCGACGCAATTAATCAAACGACAGACGAAGATGGGTTACGTGAACTAACGTCTGAAAAATCAATTGGCTTATACTGTGGGGTTGATCCAACAGGGGATAGTATGCATATCGGACACTTAATTCCATTTATGATGTTGAAAAGATTTCAATTAGCAGGACATCATCCATACATCATTATTGGTGGTGGTACAGGTTCAATTGGTGATCCAAGTGGTAAAAAATCTGAACGTGTGCTGCAATCGATGGACCAAGTTCATCATAATGAGCAAGCTCTCACTGCACAGATGACCAAATTATTTGGACAAGATTCAAATATTTCAATTGTAAATAACTATGATTGGTTATCAAAAATTAGCTTGCTTGATTTCTTACGCGATTACGGTAAGTTATTTAATGTAAATAGCATGCTCGCAAAGGATGTTGTTGCAAGTCGTTTGGAAGTTGGTATCTCATTCACGGAATTTACATACCAAATCTTACAATCAGTTGATTTCCTACATTTACACAAGCACCATGATGTTCAATTACAAATTGGTGGGGCTGATCAATGGGGGAATATTACTGCAGGAATTGATCTTATTCATAAAGAGCTAGGTTCAGACACAAAGGCATATGGGCTAACAATTCCACTAATGCTTAAGGCTGATGGTACTAAATTTGGTAAAACAGCTGGTGGCGCAGTTTGGTTAAATCCAGAAAAAACAACACCATATGAATTCTACCAATTTTGGTTAAATCAAGACGACCGGGATGTTGTGAAATATTTGAAATTTTTCACATTCTTAACGTCAGATGAGATTGCTGAATACCAAAAATCAGTTGAAACAGCTCCAGAAAAACGTGAAGCACAACGCCGCTTAGCACGAGAAGTAACAGAATTTGTTCATAGTCCAGAAGCTGTAATTGAAGCCGAACATATTTCTGCAGCTTTATTTTCAGGCGAAGTGAAAGAATTAACGACGAGTGAAATTGAACAGGGGTTTAAAAATATGCCTTCTGTTGAATTAGCAGCAGAACCAGAGAATATTGTTGAGTTATTAGTAAATACAAAAATTGAATCATCAAAAAGACAAGCACGTGAAGATATCACTAACGGGGCTATTCGTATTAATGGTGAAAAAATTCAAGATTTAGATTTTATGATTGATCCTGCTACAGAATTTGATGGCAAATTTGTGATTATTCGTCGTGGTAAAAAGAAATATTGGTTAGGACGCGTTAACGCATAATGGCACTATTTTATGTAATAGCTTTTCTTGTGGCGGGGATTATTATTTCAAATGTAATTCACGAAATTCTTCCTAAAATACCAGATGCTTTTATTCTTATTGTAATTGGTCTGTTGTTGTCATTAGTACCAGTCATGGCTAATTTCGAATTAGAACCAGAATATTTTATGTTATTCATTATTGCACCACTTATGTTTAATGATGGGCAAAAAACATCTGTTAGGGGGATCCGTAAAAATTTTCATGCGATACTTTTATTATCAGTAGTTTTAGCGCTTATTACAGTTGTAATAGTAGGGTTGTTAGCGAATCGATTAGAAGTTCGATGGACATTGCCACTTGCAATAGCACTAGCTGCGATTGTGACACCAACTGACGCCATAGCAGTAAAATCCTTAACATCAGCATCAAAACTTGATTCAGGGGTTAATACTGCCTTAGAATACGAATCATTATTTAACGATGCAAGTGGATTAGTGATGTTAAATTTGGCATTATCTGTGATGGAAAAAGGAACATTTTCCATCTATAGCGGATTATTTCAATTTATTTTTGTTGCAGTTGGTGGTATTGTAGTTGGGGTTATGGCAGGTGGAATCTTAGTTATCGTTAGAACGTATTTTAATAAGAGGGTAACTTCACCAGAATTAACGATTATTCCAATTGCGTTGTTAACACCATTTATTGTTTATTTATTGGCGGAAAGTCTAGGGACATCGGGAATTATTGCTGTTGTAACTGCAGGGATTGTTCATAATATTGAATCCGAGCGTTTAAAATTAACTGCAACACGTGTCCAGTTAGTTTCGTCAACAATATGGGATACGTTGACCGCAATGCTTAACAGTATTGTATTTATTTTATTGGGAATTAGTTTACCTGAAATTTTCCGGGCACTGATTAAACTTGGAACGAGTCAGTCGTTTGAGTTGTTGAGTCTGGGTTTGATAATCTATGTAGTCATGATTGGTATCCGATACACTTGGGCATTAATTGGAAAAGAACCACATATTGCTGCCTTTTTCGGTCCTTCAAAATCAAAAAAAAGACGAAAAAATGCATTTGTTTTTGGGTTGAGTGGGGTACACGGAACAATCACGTTATCAATGGCATTTTCATTACCAATGTTAATAAATGGACGGGCTTTTCCGTATCGAGAAGAAATTTTAATCATTGCAACTACTGTCATATTATTAAGTATGATAACACCAGCATTAGTGTTGCCTAAAATCTTACTAGCTAAAAAGTTATCATTTAATAAAGAAGAATTAAATTTTTCACGAATACAAATGATTGATTACGCTAGTTTACATTTAACAGAACGTATTCAATCTAACGATGTGAGATACGCGGTGATTCAACAATTACAATCACAAAAAGGGTTTAATGATATTCAAGGGTATGATAAACATCAAGAATTATTTAAAAAAATTAATGAAATTGAAGATGAATTTTTAAATAGTAATGAGATAAAAGAAATTTATCCTGCCCGAGTACTCAGTACGTACAGAAAAATTTTGGATACAGATTATGGTGGACAACGATTAAGTGTTAATCGAATCATTCGATCAGTAGAACATCAGGTTAGGCATGAAGCGTGGCATATTAGCCATGGGCAAATAACTCGTGGACAGAGAAGTAAGGCCAGGAAACAATGGGCTAAAGATAATATAGAAAAAATGCAAATACACAATGATTTCCGATCATTATTATGGGACTTGGAGAATCAATTGCATGAAGTAATTGAACAATATTTACATGATTTAACAAAAGAACGTTTGGCTAATGCACATGGACAACTAGATGATATTCAGAATGTTGAAAGATTTATCGAAGATCGACAAAGACACTTTCGTAGAGATTACGAAGAGAATGAAAAAATATCAGTAGATTTATTTATTCAAGCATTTCAATTAGAATATAATTATGTTCAAACACAATATATAGCAGGAATAATTAACGAGCAACTTGCTAATAAGTTGTATGATGAAATAAATCAGGCGCAAACACTACAAATGCAGCAACTATTAGTTGAACATTAAATAAAAAATAATTTCAAAAATCAGGATTAATAGTCTATTTTTGAAATTATTTTTTTATTTAAGACCTATAAAGTAATTAAAAGTACAGATGTATACGATTACATCAATATTTTTAGATTTAATTTAAATAAAGGCTTGACGAAGGTCATTATTCTTGGTAAAGTAATAAACGTTGCCTCAGTAGTAAACAACTAATTCAAATGTGACCAGTTAATTAATTAAAAAAAATCTTGACAATTAACGAAATCCTTGATATGATATAAAAGTTGTCAAAAGCAACCAAGTAGATCTTTGAAAACTGAACA